>JAUHWJ010000139.1 GCA_030424705.1 Alphaproteobacteria bacterium
CAGCTCGGGCCGCCGGGCGGGCCGGTGGAGCCGGGCGGGTTCGATTTCCGGCGGGACGCCTGGTTCAAGTCGCTCGGCGCCGTCGGCTTCGCCCGCGGCGCGCCCGTGGTGATCCCGGAGGAGGGGAGCCCGGGCGCGCTTCGCCGGCTCCGGCTTGCGTTGGCCGAGACGCGGGCGGCGCTCGCCGCAGGGCTCCGCGGCGCCCTGCCGGGGGAGACCGGCGCCTTCGCCGCCGCCGTTATCGTGGGGGACCGGGCGGGCGTGGAGCGGGAGGCGACGCAGGCGCTGCGCGATTCAAACCTTGCGCATCTCCTCGCGATTTCGGGGCTGCATATGGGGATCGTCACCGGCCTCGTCTTCGGCGGCGCCCGGCTCGCCCTCGCCGCGATACCCTACGCCGCGCGCCGATGGCGGACGAAGCAGGCGGCCGCCGTCGTCGCCCTCCTCGCGGCGACCGGTTATCTCCTGATATCGGGCGCGGCGGTGGCGACGCAGCGCGCGTATGTCATGGCTCTCGTCGCGCTCGTCGCCATCCTCCTCGGCCGCCCGGCGATCACGCTTCGCGCCCTCGCGGTCGCCGCCATCGCGATCCTTGTGTTGACGCCGGAGGCGTTAACCCATGTCGGCTTCCAGATGTCCTTCGCGGCGACGGCGGCGATCATCGCCGGGTTCGACTGGCTGCGCGAGCGGGGCTGGAGCCTCGGAGCGGCGGGCGGGGGAATCGGGCGGCGCGTGGGCGTCTATCTCCTCGCCCTCCTCGGCACGAGCCTCCTCGCCGGGCTCGCGACCGGCCCGTTCTCCGCCTTTCACTTCAACCGCGTTGCGCATTACGGCCTGCTCGCCAACCTGCTCGCTGTTCCGGTCATGGGCTTCTGGGTGGCGCCCGCCGCGCTTTTCGCGGCGGCGCTCGCGCCCTTCGGCCTAGAAGGCCCGGCGCTCTGGCTGATGGGAGAGGGGATCGACGCGATCATGCGCGTGGCCCGCCTCGTCGCCGGGCTGGAAGGCGCGACGAGCGGCGTGCCCGCCGCGCCGGGGATCGTGCTGACGCTGATTACCCTCGGCGGCCTCGGCCTGTGCCTCGGGCGCTCCCTGCTCCGGCCGGCGGGCGCCGCGGCGGCCGCGCTCGGGCTGGCGATCTGGGCGGCGGGCGACGCGCGGCCGGCGGTTCTCGTCGCGCCCGGGGGCGGTCTCCTCGGCGTAATGGGCCCCGAAGGCCGCGCGCTCGACCATGCGAAGGCGGAATCCTACGCCGCGCGGATCTGGCTGGAGGCTGACGGGGACGGGGCGGACCAGCGCGCGGCGGCCGCCCGGCCCGGGATCGCGAGCGAAGGCGAGGCCCGCATCGCCGAACTGCCGGAAGGGTGGCGCGTCGTCCTCCTTCCGCGCGCAAAGCCCGCACCGGAAGCGTCAGCGCGGCTCTGCGCGCCGCGTACGATCCTCCTCTCCGCCGCGCCGCTCGGCCCGCCCGAGGGCGGCTGCCGCCTGATCGCAGGCGACGCGCTCGCGCGCCTCGGCGCGCTGGCCATAGACCTGGATCAGGGCGAGCCGCGCATCCGCTCGGCGGCGGAAGCGGCGGGGCGCCGCTTCTGGTCCCGAGCCGCGGATGGCGAGGCGGAGGAGCCGGCTTTCGGCGCAGGGAGCTAAAGGCTTGGGCTGACGGCGCGGGCCGAGGTACACGATCGCTTGCGAGGCGACGGGCTGTGCACTCCGGCCGCGGCGGCAGGGCGGGCGCCTCGGAAGGCGCCGGGAGCGGCGCGGGCTTCGCGACGGCGCGAAAAGCAAACTCTGCGTGCGTAGGCCGGCCCGCCGCCGTTTCAGCAGGTGCGGATCAGGCCGACCATGCGCCCCTGGATCTTCACGCGCGCAGCGTCATAGCGCTGCGTCTCGTAGAGCGGGTTTTCTGCGATGAGCTCGACCGTCCGGCCCGCCCGGCGAAGCCGCTTCAGCGTCGCCTCCTGATCCTCGACGAGCGCCACCACGATGTCCCCGTCATCGGCGTGATCCTGCCGCTTCACCACGACGATGTCGCCCTCGTGGATGCCCGCGCCGATCATCGAATCGCCCTTCACCTCCAGCGCGTAATGCTCCGCGCGCGGCGAGAGCATGGAGCGCGGCACGACCACATGATCGATCGTGTGCTGCAGCGCCTCGATCGGCGTCCCCGCCGCGATCCGCCCGATGAGCGGGACGGAGCCGGCGTCCGATTCCACCAGCGAGACGGGCTCCGGCCGCGGGCGGAAATCGTGCCGGATCACGTTCGCCGCTTGCGGCGCGCTCTCCATGCCGTCGGGCAGTCGCAGGATCTCGATCGCGCGTGCGCGGTGAGCGAGGCGGCGGATGAAGCCTCGCTCCTCCAGCGCCATGATGAGCCGGTGGATGCCCGACTTGGAGCGGAGGTTCAGCGCCTCCTTCATCTCGTCGAAGGAGGGCGAAACGCCGTCCGCCTGCGTCCGTGCATGAATGAACTTCAAGAGATCGAGCTGTTTCCGCGTCAGCATCCGGCGCCTCCCCTCAATGCCGATTTGGTTCTATAGATGTTCCTGTTTTGTGTCAAGCGCCTCAGAGCCGGATCACGTCGATCTCCTCCCCCGCCGCCATCGCCCCCGCGCCGGGCGGGATCACCGCCAGCGCGTTCGCGGCGGCGAGGACGGAGAGGAGCGAACTGTCCTGGTTCGGGAAGGGAAAGACGACCGGGCCCCGCCCGTCCTCCTCCAGCCGCGCGCGCATGTAGTGCTCGCGCGGCCCGTTCGGCCCGAGCGCCTGCCCGAGCCGGGCGCGGAGCCGCGGCGGCGGCCCCGCCTCCAGCCCGAGGAGCGCATCCACAGCCGGGCGGAGGAGGATATGCCCGAGCACGAGGGCGGAGACGGGGTTGCCCGGCAGGCCGATCATCGGCTTTCCGCGCACCCGCCCGGCCATCAGCGGCTTTCCCGGCCGGATCGCGACCCGGTAGAAGGAGAGGGCGAGCCCCTCCTCCCCGAACACCTTCGCGACGAGGTCGTGGTCGCCGACCGAGGCGCCGCCGAGCGTGACGATCACGTCGGCCTCCGCCGCGCGGTCGAGCGCGGCGCGGAGCGCGGGCGCATTGTCCCGCGCGATCGGGTCGATCCGCGCGCGCGCGCCCGCCGCCTCCAGCATCGCGGCGAGGCCATAGGCGTTGGAGGAGACGATCTGGCTCGGCCCCGGCGCCTCGCCCGGCTCCACAAGCTCGTCCCCCGTCGCCACGAGGGCGAAGAGCGGGCGGTGGGCGACTTCGAGGAAGGGCGCGTTCATCGAGGCGGCGAGCGCGATGTCGCCGGGGGAGAGGCGGCGCGGCGCCGGGATGCGCGCGCCGGCGCGGAAATCGCCGCCCGGGGGGCGGACATTGGCGCCCGCGCCCGGCGCCTCGCGCACGATCACGGCCTCGCCATCCCGGTCCGCGTCCTCCTGGATGAGGACGGCGTCGGCCCCTTCGGGCAGCGGCGCGCCGGTGAAGATGCGGATCGCCTCGCCCGGCCCGAGCGGCGCGGCGGCCGCGCCGCCCGCGGCGATCTCTCCCGTCACGCGGAGCCGCGCGCCCTCCCGCGCCTCCGCCGCCCGCACGGCGTAGCCGTCCATCGCCGAGGCGGCGAAGGGCGGCTGGTCCCGCCGAGCGACGACCGGCGCCGCCAGCACGCGCCCCGAAGCCTCCGCGAGCGGAACGCTCTCCGAACCGACCGGCGCGATAAGCGCCAGCACACGGGCCAGGGCCTCGGCGGCCGAGAGCAGCGGCGCGCTCATTCCGCCTCGAACCGGCCGGAGCGCCCGCCCTCCTTGTGAACGAGGCGGATATCGGTCAGCCGCATCGCCTTGTCCGCCGCCTTCAGCATGTCATAGACGGTGAGCGCGGCGACGGAGACGGCGGTGAGCGCCTCCATCTCCACGCCGGTCTTGCCCGTCACCTTCACCGTCGCCTCGATCTCGACCCGGCTCTCCGCCTCGTTCGCCGTCAGTTCGACGGAGACCTTGGAGAGCGCGAGCGGATGGCAGAGCGGAATGAGATCCGCCGTCCGCTTCGCCGCCATGATCCCGGCGAGCCGGGCGACGGAGAGAACGTCCCCCTTCTTCGCCCGCCCCTCGACGACGAGCGCCAGCGTCTCCGGCGCCATGACCACCGCCCCCCGCGCCGTCGCCGTGCGGGCGGTTACGTCCTTCTCCGAGACATCGACCATATGGGCGTCGCCCTTGGCGTCGAAATGGGTGAGGGGGGAGGTCATGCGGCGGCGCCCTTCGCCAGCGGCTCCTTGAGCAGCGCCCGCGTCGCCGCCTCCACGTCCGCCTGGCGCATCAGGCTTTCGCCGATCAGGAAGCTCCTGGCGCCGCAGCGGGCGAGGCGGGCGAGGTCGGCGGGGGTGAAGAGGCCGCTTTCCGCGATCAGGAGCTTCTCCGGCGGCGCCAGCCGCGCGAGGCGTTCGGTCGTGCCGAGATCGGTCTCGAAAGTACGGAGGTTGCGGTTGTTCACCCCGAGGAGGGGGGAGCGCATCACCTTCAACGCCCGCTCCGTCTCCGCCTCGTCATGCACCTCCACCAGCACGTCCATGCCGAGCGCGAAGGCCGCCGCCTCCAGCTCCGCCGCCAGACCGTCCTCCACCGCCGCCATGATGACGAGAATCGCATCGGCGCCGAGCGCGCGCGCCTCGGCGACTTGCCAGGGATCGTAGAGGAAATCCTTCCGGATGACGGGCAGCCCCGTCGCCGCCCGCGCCGCGACGAGGTATTCGTCCGCCCCCTGGAAGCTCGGCCCGTCCGTCAGCACCGAGAGGCAGGAAGCCCCCCCGGCCTCGTAGGCGCGCGCGAGCGCCGGCGGGTCGAAATCGGCGCGGATCAGGCCCTTGGAGGGGCTCGCCTTCTTGATTTCGGCGATGAGGCCGTAGCCCCCCGCCGCCTCGGCCCGCCGGAGCGCGGCGGCGAAGCCGCGGGGCGGCGGGGCGGCCTGCGCGGCGGCCTCGATCTCCGCGGCCGGGCGGGCGGCCTTGCGGGCGGCGATCTCTTCGAGCTTGTAGGCGCGGATGCGCGCGAGGATGTCTGTCATGGCGCCGTTCTAGCCGCTTCGCCCCGGCGCGGGAAGCGCCGCCGCCCTCAGAGCGCCGCTGTCCAGACCTCGTCGGGCCGCGCCCGGCCCTCCAGCACCTCGCGCCAGGCGGCCTCCGTCTCCTCCGGCCCGTTCGCGTCGCGATAGCGGAGCCAGGCCTCGCTCTTCTCCGCCGCGTCGCGCCAGAAGGCGGTGGAGCGTCCCTCGAATACGCCTGGCCCCCATTCCTCCGTCCGCCGCGCGATATGGGCCGGGGCGAAGAACATGGCGGAGCGCTCCCGGATGAAATCCGGCCCCATCCCCGCCGCCTCGTAATGCGTGATCCCGACATTGGAAGTGAAGCGCATCGCATCCCCGAGATGCCGGTGCAGCCGCCCGATCACGGCGCCCGAGCCCGACATGTCGACGATCACGGTCGGAACCTGCGCCACCCGCTCCTCGATCTCACCATAGAGGATCACTTCGTCATAGAGCCCGAGCCCGCAGACGAAGCCCGCGTTCCGCTCGGAGGTGACGCCGACCCGCCGGAGCGGGCTCCCCGCCGCGATCAGCGCATATGCGAGGCCGATGGCCGTCTTCGACGAGGCGGAGGGAATCACGACCTGCTCAGCGCCATGGTTCCCGTGCGCCTCCAGCCAGTCCGCGAGGCAGAAGGAGGTCGCGTAGAGCGGCCAGAGCGCCATGCGCGCCCGGTCCGTCGCCCGGTCATATCCTTCCTCCGCGTCGAGCCGGAGATAGGAATTGTACACGGCGGGCAGCCCCGCCCGGTGCGCCGCCCCGTCGGTGAGCCGCGCGGGGCCGACCTTGCCGGGAACGAGCGTCAGGTGGCTCCCCATGGGCCAGTAGCCGTAGAGCCGCTCGCCCTCCCGCACTTCGGGATGCGCGCTCGCCTCCACCACGCCTACGCCCCAGACGGGGATGACCCCCCAGCCTTCCTCCGCCGGAAAGAACTTCCAGTA
>JAUHWJ010000140.1 GCA_030424705.1 Alphaproteobacteria bacterium
GGCGGAGGCCGGACGGCTCGGCCGCTATCCGGTGATCGCGGTGGGCGCGGCGCGGCGGCGCTTCCTCAAGACGGTGCTGGAGGCGAAGGGCGTGCGGAACGCCGTCCTCTCCTTCGACGAGATCGGGACGAATGCGCGGCCCTCGCTGATCGGCGTCGCCTGATCATGGAGGGGATCGACCCCGCCTCTTCGGAGACGATGCGGCTCTTCGCGCTGCTCGGCCAGCTCTTCGCCTTCTCGGAGGCGGAGATAAACGCGCTCGTCGCCGTCTTCGCGCGCGTCGGCGCCGTCGCCGCGCTTCTGCCCGGGTTCGGGGAGATGCTCGCCCCGGCGCGGGTGCGGCTCGTCGCCGCCATCGCCTTCACCGCGCTCGTCTGGCCGACCATCCTGCCGGGGCTCGACATCCCGACGGCGCCGCCAGTCGGCCAGACGGCGGAGCCGGGGCTCGCCCTTGGCCGCCTGATCCTGGCGGAGACGGCCTCGGGCCTCGCGCTCGGGATCGCGATCCGCTTCTTCGTCTTCGCCCTGCAGCTCGCCGGCGCGATGGCCGCACAGGCGACCTCGGTGGCGCAGATCTTCGGCGGCGGCGCGACGCCGGACCCGATGCCCGCGATCGGCAACATCCTCGTCGTCGCCGGCATCGCGCTCGTGCTCGCCTCGGGCCTCCATGTGAAGGCGACGGCCGCCATGATCGGCTCCTACGAGGTGTTCCCTTTCGGCGTCTTCCCGGTCGCCGGCGATCTCGCCGAATGGGGCGTCAGCCGCGCCGCTTCGGCCTTCGGCCTCGCCTTCACGCTGGCTGCGCCCTTCCTCGTCGCCGCGCTCGTCTACAACGTGGCGCTCGGCGCGATAAACCGGGCGATGCCGCAGCTGATGGTCGCCTTCGTCGGCGCGCCGGCGATCACGGCGGGCGCGCTGCTCTTCCTCCTCCTTTGCGCGCCGGCAATGCTTCTGCACTGGTCAGGCATGCTCGACGAGGCGCTCGCCGCGCCATTCCGGGGGCGCTGATGGCGGAGGAAGAAGACAGCTCCTCGGGCGAAAAG
The DNA here is from genome assembly GCA_030424705.1 of Alphaproteobacteria bacterium. GTDB lineage: Bacteria > Pseudomonadota > Alphaproteobacteria > Rhodobacterales > Rhodobacteraceae > Pikeienuella. The sequence goes on from JAUHWJ010000140.1 coordinate 1,044, forward strand.
ACCCACGAGCCGACGCAACAGAAGCTGGATGACGCGCGAAAGCGCGGCGACATCGCCAAGTCCAACGACATTTCCGCCGCGGCGGCCTATTTCGGTCTCCTTGGCGGGCTTGGTCTCTTCGGCGCCGCCGCCGTCTCCGCTTCGGGATCGACCCTTTCAGCCTACCTTGCGCGGGCGGAAACGCTGGCGCCGCGGCATCTTTCGATGGGCGGCGGCGCGCTCTCGCTCGGCATGGTCTCGGAGGCGCTGGCCGGGCTCGTCCCGCTCTTCCTCTTTCCGTTCTTCCTCGTGATCGTCGCGCTCATTGCGCAGCAGGCCTTCGTCTTCGCGCCAGAGAAGCTGGAGCCGAAATTCAGCCGCATCTCCCTGATCGCGAACGCGAAGAACAAGTTCGGGCCGACCGGCCTCTTCGAGTTCGCGAAGTCGGCGGCGAAGCTTCTCATCATCGCCGCGCTGCTCGCGATCTTCCTCGCCAACGAGGCGGACCGGGTGATCGGCCTCGTCCGGGCGGAGCCGGCGATGGTGGCGGCGGAAATGGCCCGCCTCGCCTTCTCGCTTCTTGTCCAGATCGCGGTCGTCGTGGCGGCGGTTTCGGCGGTGGACTATCTCTGGCAGCGGTTCGACCATGCGCGGAAGCTCCGCATGTCCTACCAGGAGATGCGGGACGAGGCGAAGAACGCCGAAGGCGACCCGATGCTGAAGTCCCAGCGCCGGCGCCGGGCGGAGGAGATCGCGACCAACCGGATGATGCACGACGTGCCGAAGGCCGCCGTCGTGATCGTCAACCCCACGCACTACGCCGTCGCCCTGAAATGGGACCGGAGCATGGGCGGCGCGCCCGTGGTCGTGGCGAAGGGGGTGGACGGCGTCGCGCTCCGCATCCGCGAGACGGCGGAACGCGCGGGCGTGCCGATCCGGCACGATCCGCCGACGGCCCGCGCGCTGGAGGCGACGACGGAGATCGGGCGGGAGATCGAGCCCACGCACTACCAGGCCGTCGCCGCGGCGATCCGCTTCGCCGAGGCGATGCGGAAGCGCGCGAAGGAACAGGGCCGATGACGCCGGAAGCGGCCGGCCGCCTTGTCGCGCTCGCGGCGCAGGCGAAGCTCAGGGACCTCGCCGCACTCGCCGCCCTCCGCCGCCGCGACAGCGCGCTCCTCGCCGCATCGGCGGAACTGGAGGCGGCGGCGAGGGAGGAGGCGGAGGCAGCGGCGGAGGGCGGCCTCGCCGCGCAGGCCGCGTTGGACTCTTTCCGCGCCGCGGTCCGTCTCCGTCGGGCCGAGATCGCGACGCGGCGGCATGCGCTCGCTCCGGATCTTCTGGCGGCGGAACGCGCCGCCGCGGCCGCCGCAGGCCGCGAACAGGCGACCGAACGCCTCTTCCGGGAGGCGCGCGCGGCGCAGCGGGCGGACGAGGCGCGGAAAGAGGAGCGGGAAAGGCCGCCCCCGCGTCGCCGCAGCGGCGCATCCGCCACGGTTCCGGCCCCATGAGACGGCGACGCGAGAGGCGTTCCCGGCACTCGCGGCCTCTGCTACCGTCTCCGGAGGGACGCGCGGCAGGGCGCCTGGTTCCGGCGGAGTGGGCGCGGCGCGCGGCGCGCTAACGCACAGGGACCGGGAATTCCAGAATCTCGCCGCTGAAAGAAGGTGTTGTTAGAGAGTCTTCAAGTGGTGTAGGCTGCAGAAGGCGCGGCGCGACGCCGCCCTTGGGGCGGCGAACACGGACGGATGAAACGGAGAACCGGAATGTCACGTTTTTTCAGAATGCTGGGCGCCGCCGCGGCGATCCTGTCTCTCGGCCTCGTCATCACCGCGACGGCCCAGGTGGTCGAGGAGGGCGACGAGGAGGTGGAGCGCTACGTCCTCGCCCCGGGCGACCGGATCGACATTTCGGTGCTCGAGGATCCGTCTCTGAACCGGCAGGCGCTGGTCCTGCCGGACGGCCGCATATCCCTCCCGATCGCGGGCACGCTCCGCGCCACCGGCAAGACCCCTGAACAGCTCGCCGCGGAAGTACAGGGCCGGCTCGCCAGCATCTTCGTGACGCCGCCGACGGTCACCGTCTCGGCCGTCGGGCTCGGCGCGCTGGGCGAGGAGGCGGAGCCGCAACCGCTGATCTACGTTCTCGGCGAGGTGCGCGCGCCCGGCGCGGTGCCGTTCGATGAGGAGACGCCGTTGACCGTGGTGCAGACCCTCGCCCTCGTCGGCGGGCCGGCGCCCTTCGCGGCGCGCAAGCGCATCCAGATCCACCGCGAGGTGGACGGGGTGAAGACGGTCGAACTCTTCGACTATGACGCGCTCGAGAACGGGCGGTCGACCGAGGTCGGCCCCCTCCTTGGCGACGGCGACGTCATCATCGTGCCCGAACGCAGCCTCTTCGACTGAGGCGCAAAGCCCGATGCCATCCCCCGGCGCCGAAATCCGCGCGCGCTGGCGCCGCCTCCTCGCCGGGGCGGCGCTGGCGTCGCTCGCCTGCGGCGCGGCCAGGGCGGATGGCTGGAGCATTTCCGGCGCCCTCTCGCAACGCTTCGGCGCGGACAGCAACCTGACCCTCTCGCAAGGGGGCGCCGACCCGACTTTCAGCTCTACGACGACCGGCAACGTCTCCTTCGCCAGCGAGACCTCGCGCACCTCGCTTAGCGTCACCCCTGGATTCCGGGCGACGCGGTTCATCGGCGAGGGCGGCCAGAACCAGATCACCCCGAGCTTCAGCAGCGGCCTTTCGCATCGCGTCGGATCGCTCGACCTCAGCAGCGGCCTCTCGCTCGACATCCGGCCGACCGCCTTCTCCGAACTGGAGGAAGTGGACGACGGCTCCACCGATCTCGACGTCATCCAGCGGAACGCCACCTCGATCAGCGTGCGCGCCTCCGCCGGCGCAGTCTACCGGATCGACTCGCGCAACCGGTTCAATCTCGGCACGAACCTATCCATCCGGCGCTTCACCGACGATGCGGATACGCTGACGCCCAGCACCACGATCGGCGCGAGCGGCGGCTTCGCCCACAGCATAACCGACCGGACCACGGTCAATCTGAGCACCGGGCTGAGCCGCGTCACCTTCGGCGGGACCAACGATTCGGAATCGGTCACGGCCAGTTTCGGCGGCGGCGTCAGCACCTCGATCAATCCCGGCTTTACCTTCGGCGGCCAGATCGGGCTCAACTACACGGAGACGACGCGCCCCGGCGACAATGACAGCAGCCGCTTCGGCTTCAGCTTCTCGACAAGCGCCGGCTACGCCGTGAACGAGGCCACCAGCCTCTCCCTCAGCGCGGGTCAGTCGCTCCAGGCCGGCGCCACCGGGGATTTGCAGGACCGGCTGCGGATCAACCTCGGCCTTGGCCACAGCATCAATACGCGGGAGAACTTCTCTTTTTCCCTCGGCCTCTCGCGGCAGAGCCTCGCATCGACTCTGGGCGGCGGCTCCGGCTCAACCCTCGTGCAGACAAGCGTCGGCTATCAGTTCGCGATCACGCCGGAGATCAACGCCGGGCTGAACTACAGCCTCCGGCTGCAGCCGGAAGAGAGCTTGGATTCCGCATCCCACCGGGTGTTCTTCACGATCTCGAAGGCCTTCACGCTCCAACCCTGAAAGAACGCCGCCCTCTTGCTGAAGGGGGAGAGGCGAATTGCAGGGCGAGCCTTGTTGCGACATAAGGGCTTGGGGGTGGTCATGTGGAATCCGGCGTCGAAAGGCGTGTATCTGTCGCGTAGCGAGGTATGCAGGCGTGTCTGATCCGGCTCCGGGCGCATCGGTCTCTTTCGATGGCGGCCGCAAGTCTTCGGTCGCGATCGTTCCCGGCCTGGTCGGCCTTCTCGACGCGTTCCTTCTCGGCCTCTGCGCGCTGCTCACCTATCGCCGGCTCGTGATCTTTTCGTACGAGACCGCGGATATCTACGTTGCGACGACCTTCTTCGTCTGCTTCCTCGCCCTCTTCCTCTTCCAGCGCGCCGGGCTCTACGAGATCGACGCGATCATGCGCCCGCTTCGCTTTTCGGACACGGTGATCGCCGCGATGGCGACCTCCGTCCTCTTCTTCCTCAGCATCGTGGTGGCGCTCAAGGCCGGCGCGGGGTTGAGCTTCACCTGGCTCCTCGCCTTCGCGGGCTCGGGCGTCGTCGTGCTGATCACCGCGCGCATGCTCGTCTATCTGTTTCTTCTCAGGCTCTCGCGGAAGGAGCTAATCGGCCGCAGTCTCGTCGTCTACGGGGACGGCGAGCAGGCGCGCCGGTTCCTGAAGCGGATCGACGAGGTCCGCCCCTATTTCACCGTCGTCCGGGGCGTCTACGCCGATGCAGGCGAGCAGGCGCCGACAGAGGTCGCGGGCCGCCCCGTCCTTGGCGGAACGGAAAGGCTGCTGCGGGATGTGCGCGCCGGTTGGATAGACGACATCGTGATCGCCCTGCCCTGGAGCGAGGATCTCGAACTTGCGCGCATCGTCGAGCGGCTGAAGGAGCTGCCCGTCAACGTCCACATCGCGAGCGATCTCGTAGGCTTCCGGCTCAGGTTCCGCCCGGTCCTCGGCTCGCTGCAGCAGCTCTCGATGTTCGAGGTGGAGCGGCGACCGATCGCCGGCTGGAGTTCGCTGCTGAAGGCGCTGGAAGACTATCTCTTCGCCGGGCTCGCTTTGCTCCTCCTCAGCCCGCTTCTGCTGATCGTCGCCATCGCGATCAAGATCGACGATCCGAAAGGGCCCATCTTCTTCATGCAGAAGCGCCTCGGCTTCAACAACCGGCCCTTCGAGATCTACAAGTTCCGATCCATGTATCACAACCGGCCGGACGAAGCGGTCGTCCGCCAGGCGACGAAGGGCGACCCGCGGGTCACCCGCGTCGGCCGCATCATCCGCGCCACGTCGATCGACGAGCTGCCGCAGCTCTTCAACGTCCTGAACGGCACCATGTCCCTCGTCGGCCCGCGGCCGCACGCGCTCGATCATAACGAGGAATACGGTC
>JAUHWJ010000141.1 GCA_030424705.1 Alphaproteobacteria bacterium
GCAGATCGCGATTCTGGAGGATGGCGGCAAGGTGGAGCAGGAGACCCGGCTCTACGACCCGTCGAAGGGCGAGACGCGCTCGATGCGCTCCAAGGAGGAGGCGCACGATTATCGCTATTTCCCCGATCCGGACCTCCTGCCTCTCGAATTCAGCCAGGACTTCGTGGACGGGATCGCCGCCAGCCTGCCGGAGCTGCCGGACCAGAAGAAGGCCCGCTTCGTGCGCGATTACGGCGTGACGGAGTACGACGCCGGAGTTCTGACCGCCGAGGTCGAGAGCGCTGACTTCTTCGAGGCGGTAGCCTCCGGGCGGGACGGGAAGACGGCGGCGAACTGGGTGATCAACGAGCTTTTCGGCCGGCTGAACAAGGAGGGGCTCGCCGTCTCCGCCAGCCCCGTCTCCGCTGCGCAGCTCGGCGGGGTGATCGACCTCATCGCGAGCGGGGAGATTTCCGGCAAGATCGCGAAGGACCTGTTCGAAATCCTCTGGGCGGAGGGCGGTATCCCGGCGGAGATCGTCGAGGCGCGGGGGATGCGGCAGGTCACCGATACCGGCGCCATCGAGGCGGCGGTGGACGAAGTGATCGCCGCCAACCCGGAGAAGGCGGCGCAGGCGCGGGAAAAGCCCTCCATGGCCGGCTGGTTCGTCGGCCAGGTGATGAAGGCGACCGGCGGAAAGGCCAACCCGCAGGCCGCGGGCGAGCTTGTGAAGCGGAAGCTCGGGATCGAGTGAGGCCGGTCGGCCTCAGCCGCCCGGCATCGAGGTCATCACCGCATCGATCACAGCATCGTTGACGGTGACGCCAAGCTCCGCCTGCTTGGCGGCGATAAAGAGCGTCAGCGCGTCGGATGCCGCCATCTGGTTCATCTGCCGCTCCAGCGACTGGCGAAGCGCGGCGTTGGCCTCGCTCGCCTCGCCGGGGGCTATGGAGACGAGCGCGGCGACGATGACGGCGGGCTCCTCAGTCTCGGCCGGCGCGAAGGCCGCGCCGCCCTCCTCCGCCCGGAAGATCGTCTCGACCAAGGCGGGCGGGAGTGAGGCCCAGCCCTGCACGCGGGTTTTCGGCCCTTCGGTCTCCGGTTCGAGGCCCAGCTCGGCGGCGATGTCCGCGAGTTGCTCCCCGCCCTCGATGCGGGCGACGAGCGCCTCGGCTTTCGCCTCCAGCGCCTCCACGGTGCGGGCGGCGCGCCAGTCCGCCTCGACCTCGGCGCGGACTTCGTCCAGCGGGCGGAGCGCCGCTTCCTTCACCGCCTCCACCCGGAGCACGAAATATTCGCCGGCGGCGGTCTCCACGAAGTCCCGCTCCTCGCCCTCCTCGGCGGCGAAAAGCTCGGCGAGGAAGGCGCGGTCGGCGGCGAAGCCCGTCGCGCCCGTTCCATCGGCCGCAACGCCCGTCACGCTGCCGAGGGGGAGCGAGAGTTCGGCGGCGATCTCCTCCAGCGTCGCGCCGGCGGCGCGCCTGTCCTCGATCTCCCCGGCGAGTTCGGGCGCCCGGTCTATCGCATGGTCGCGGCGGAGCGTTGCGGCCAGCATCTCCCGCGCCTCGTCGAAGGCGGTCGTCTCGGCCGGAACGATCTCCGCCACCTCGACAAGGGCATGGCCGAAGCCGGTGTCCACCGGGCCGGCGACGCCCGGCGCGGCGAGCGCGAAGGCCGCCTCGCCGGTCGCCGCCGCTACTTCGTCCTTCGTCACGAATCCGAGATCGACATCGGCCCGCGTTTCCCGCCGTTCGGCGAGCAGGTCCTCGAAGCTCGCGCCGCCCTCGACCTTCGCGAGCGCGGCCTCCGCGGCGGCGCGGTCGTCATAGACGATCTGGAACAAGCGCCGCCGCTCCGGCCGGTCGAATTCGGCCTTCCGAGCCTCGTACATCGAGCGAAGCTCGGCCTCGTCGGGCTCAAAGCCGGCTCCGGCCGCCTCGAGCGAGACATGGAGGAACACTGCGTCGCGCGTCTCGGGCGCGGTGTAGCGCTCCGCATTCGCCTCGTGATGGGCGGCGAGCGCCGCCTCGTCAGGGGCGGCGATCTCTCCCGCCTGATCCGCGCCGAGGGTGACGAAGGCGACGCGGCGCTGTTCGGTCTGATGGCGATAGAGCGCGTCCACCAGCGGCGCGGGAGCGGCGGCCCCGTCCGTCAGCGCGCGCACGAACTGGTCGCGCGCCAGCGCGCGGCGCGTCAGCGCCTCGTACGCCTCCACCGAATAGCCGTTCTGGGCGAGGAGATAGCGGTATTGCGCCTGGTCGAACCCGCCCGAGGCGCTCAGGAAAGACGGATCGGCGAGGATCGCGTCGCGCACCGCCTCGTCCGGCGCCGAGACGCGGAGGTCGGCCACCGCCTCGTCCAGCGTCGCCTCCTGCGCCAGCCCGGCGAGAACGCGCTGCGGGATGCCGAGAGCCTGCGTCATTTCCCGGTCAAGCGGCTGGCCGAAACGCTGCGCCATTGTCCGCGTCTCGCGCTCCAGCGCACTGGCGAAGCGCTCGGCCGGGATCTTCCGCTCCCCCACCGTTGCGACAGAGGAGGAGAGCCCGCCGGAGAAGACGTCGCCAATGCCCCATACGGCGAAAGAGACGACGAGAAGCGCGAAGAGCGCCTTCGCGACCCAGGTTTTCACGCCGCGTCTGAGCAGGTCGAGCATCGAGCGATCCTTGTTTCCGTCCGTCGGTCTTCGGGTCGCGGACCATATGCGGCGCCGGGGCGGCGACGCAAGTGCGCGCCGGGCGGGGGGGGGCGCGGCGGCGCGCCGCGCGCCTGCGACAATTTACCTAAAATTAATCTCGATAGCCTATGAACATGCGAGGCACAGGGGTGGAAACCGATGGCTCACGAAGGTTCTGGATCGGCGGCGCCCGAAGCGCTCGTCGTGACGATGAAAGCGGAGCCCGACGGGGCCCTGATGCTTCGCTCGGTCGAACTCGTCGCCCGGCGGTCACGCGTCCGGTTTTCGTTTCCCGGGGAGGCCGACATCGCCTCCGCCCTCTCCGGCCCCGCCAGCGCGGAGATGGCGAGCCTTGCCCGCAGGGCGCTGGAGCGGCCAGGGATGCTGGCGATGCCCGATCATGTGGCGCGGCTCGGCGGGCTCGTCCTTTCCGATTGTTCGGTGATCGTCGCCGGCGCGGTGGACGGGGGCGAGCAGATCATGGTCCGGTTCAACCGGCATCGCGGCGCGCTCCTGACCTTTTTCGCCGAAGGCTCGCATGCGCGTCGCGCCCTTGCGGGCGACCCGGAATCGCTGATGACCGAGGCGCTGGAAAAGGCCTACATGCCGCTCTTCGACTTCGCCCAGCATGTCGAATTGCTGTTGGAGCGCGGCGAACTCACGGCGGGGACGCCGCCCGTCGACGCGCTGATCTCCATCAACCGGCGCATTCAGGCGTTACAGGTCTATCGGGCGCTGATGCGCGACGTCGTCGCGGACGGCGCGCCGGCGCTGCCGCCGCCTCCGCCGCCGTTGCGGCTCGCCTCATCTCGCTAGGCGCAGCCTTACCGCCGCTGCCGCTGCCGGCTCAGGCTACGCCGGGCGCCATCGCCCGGATCGCCGCCTCCACCCCGCCCGGCGCGAAGGGCGCCCCGATATGGGTCAGCGCCAGCTCCACCGCTCCGAGCGCGCCGAGGACCATCGGCGCGTTCACATGGCCCATATGGCCGATGCGGAAGGCGCCCGTCTCCGAGATTCCGAGGCCGATGCCGAGCGTGACGTTGAGGTTGGTCTCAGCCACCGTCCGAAGCCGCTTCGCGTCGATGGAGCCCGTCAGCACCGTCGTCACAGCGTCGGAGCGCTCCGCCGCCTCGGTCATGTTCAGCTCCAGCGGGCTCCCCTCGCCCCAGCGGAGCACGGCGGCGCGGACCCCGGCGGCGAGCGCGGCGTGGCGGGCCCAGACGGCCTCCAGCCCTTCCTCAAGGATCATGTCGAGCGCGGCGCGGAGCGCATAAAGATGCTGAACGGGCGCCGTGCCGTGGAAGAGCTGGTAGAAGAATTCGGGCTCCGCCCGCTTCTCCCACGCCCAATGAGAGCGGCCGCGGGTGAGCGTGGGCGTCTTCGCCCAGGCCTTCTCCCCGGCCCAGACGAAGCCGAGGCCCGGCGGCGTCATCAGGCCCTTCTGCGAGCCCGCGATCGTCACGTCCGCGCCCCATGCGTCCATCTCGTAGGGGACGCAGCCGAGCGAGGCCATGCAATCGACCAGGAAGAGGGCGGGGTGGCCCGCCGCGTCGATGGCGCGGCGGATCGCGGCGATGTCGTTCCAGCAGCCCGTCGCAGTGTCGATCTGGACGACGAGGATCGCCTTGATTTCATGGTTCCGGTCGGCCCGCAGCCGCGCCTCCACCGCATCCGGATCCACCGCGCGTCGGGGGCGGGCGTTCAGCACCTCGACCTTGACGCCGAGCGCAGAGGCCATTTCCCCCCAGGTGACGGCGAAGCGCCCGGATTCGAGCACCAGCGCCGTCTCGCCCGGATCTAGCGTGTTGACCAGCGCTGCCTCCCAGGCCGCGTGGCCGTTGCCGATATAGATCATCGGCCGCCCCGCCGTGCGCGCGACCTTCGCGAGGTCCGGCAGCATGGCGAAGGTCATCTCGACGAGCTTGCCTTCGTAGATGTTCGCGCCCGGCCGGTGCATCGCCCGCAGCACCTCGTCCGGCATAACCGACGGGCCCGGAATGGCGAGAAAATGGCGGCCGTTTGCGAGGGGCATGGGAGGCTCCGGAGGGGGTGTCGTCTCTTCCGCTTTATCACGGCGCGCGGACAGGGGAAGCGCGGATTGCCGATGGCTCCCGTCACGAAACGTGATGGACGCCGCCTATTCCTCGCCGTTCTCCCGCCGCGCGCGGCGCAGGGCGCGACGCTCCGCGCGGCTCAGCCCGTCTCCCTGATCTTCCGGCCCGTCTTCCTCCGCGTCGTCGCCCTCGCGGAGCGCGTCGAGCCGGCGGGCGGCTTCCTCCATCGCGACGGCCGCGCGCTCGGCCTCCTCGGCGGCGAAGAGATCCGGGGCGGGGGGCGGGGGAGGGGGCGCGGGCTTCGCGAGCGCCGCCTCCGCCTCGTCGAGCTTGTCGGCGAGCATCAGCGCCGCCATGAGGAGAAGGCGCGGCTCGCTCGGCGCGGCGCCGCCGCCCGCGATGAGCGCCGCGGCTTCTGCATCGATCCGGCGGGCGAGGGCGGCGACACGCGGCTCCTGCCCGTCCTCGCAGTGGACGGGATAGGTCCTGCCGCCGACGCGGACCGAAACTTCAGCCATGCGCCGCGACCCCGCCCATCGTCCGCAATTCGATGATGGCCGCGTCAAGCGCCTGCGCGGCCTCCTCCTTCAGCTTCTCGTCCTCGGCCAGCGCCTCCCGCAGCCGCGCGGCCTCTGACTCGGCCGCTTCGGCGCGGGCGAGTGCGGCCTTCAGGGCGCCCTCGTCCGCCTTGCCCCGCGCCTCGACTTCGAGCGCGGCGATCCGCGCCTCCGCATGGGCTGCGCGGCGCTCCGCCTCCGCCGCCGCTGCGCCCGCCGCCGCCCGCTCTGCGCGCAAGGCGGCTTCGAGCGCGCTCACGGCGGCCCGGAGCCGCCCGACCGCTGTCGCCAGATTGCTCATCCCTGTCCCTCTCTCAACGGTCTGATCGGCGCGCCGAATCGACCCGCGCGCCCCTGCCGCGCCGCAACTATCGCCGCGGGGGCGCGGGGGGGCAACGATTAGCCGCCCGCGTCGCCGCGCTTCACGAAGACGGCGAGGCGGCGGGCCTCGCCCCCCTCCTCCCATTCCGCCCGCTCCGCCTCGGCGTAGCCGCGCCGGGCCAGGAGGGGCAGGGCCTTTGCGCTCCGCTCATGGCCAAGCGCGAGGGCGATGACGGGGGCGTGACGGCCGATGGTCTTGCGGAGGCCCTTCAGGACTTCGCGCTCCTCCCCGTTCACGTCGATGAGGATGAGGTCCGGCGCCTCCGTGCGGAGAAGCGTATCGCCGGCGCGGACAGGGACGGTCTCCGTGAAGTCGGGCTTCAGACGCGCGGCCCAGGGC
>JAUHWJ010000142.1 GCA_030424705.1 Alphaproteobacteria bacterium
TGTCCGGCTGCGAAAGCCCTTCGATGCCGAGAAGATGGCGATGTGCGAACAAGGCGGGCTCCGGCTCTGGTCGCCCCGTCTTAGCGGCGGGGCCGGGGGGCGGCAAGCGGCCTTGATCCGGGGGGCGGGCGCGCCAGTTCCGGCCGCATGGCCAAGACTCTCATCCCCGTGCTGGGGGACCAGCTTTCCCTCTCGCTCTCCTCGCTTCGCCACGCGGACAGGAAAGATGCCGTGATCCTCATGGCTGAGGTCGCGGCGGAGGCGGATTACGCCCCGCATCACCGCAAGAAGCTCGCCTTCGTCTTCTCCGCCATGCGCCATCACGCAGCGGCGCTGCGGGCGGAGGGATGGGAGGTCGACTACGTCCGGCTCGATGACGACGGGAACGAGGGGAGCCTCGGCGCGGAGGCGGCGCGGGCGGCGAAGCGGCACGGCGCGGCGCGCATTGTCGTCACGGAGCCGGGCGAGCATCGGCTCATGGCGGAGATGCGGGGCTGGGAAGAGGCGCTCGGCCTTCCCGTGGAGATCCGCGAGGATGACCGCTTCCTCGCCTCCCATTCCGAGTTCGACGCCTGGGCGGAGGGGCGGAAGCAGCTTCGCATGGAGTACTTCTATCGAGAGATGCGGAAGAAGACCGGCCTCCTGATGGAGGAGGGCGAGCCCGCCGGCGGGCGCTGGAACTTCGACGCGGAGAACCGCAAGCCCGCCTCCGACGATCTCTTCATCCCCGACGCCTTCGCCGCGGAGCCGGACGAGGAGACCGAGGCCGTCCTCGAGATGGTCGAGCGCCTTTTCCCGGACCGGTTTGGCGACCTCCGCCCCTTCCGCTTCGCCGTGACACGAGCGGGAGCGGAGGCCGCGCTCGACCATTTCATCGAGCATGCGCTGCCGCGATTCGGGGATCATCAGGACGCGATGCTGAACGGGCGGCCCTTCCTCTGGCATTCCGTCATCAGCCTCTATCTCAACGCCGGGCTGCTGGAGCCCCTCTCGATCTGCCGAAGGGTGGAGGAGGCCTGGCGCGCCGGCGCCGCGCCGCTCAACGCGGCGGAGGGCTATATCCGGCAGATCATCGGCTGGCGCGAATTCGTCCGCGGGATCTACTGGCGCGAGGGGCCGGACTACCTCCGCCGCAACGCGCTTGGCGCGCACCGCCCGCTCCCCGCCTTCTACTGGACGGGGGAGACGGACATGGCCTGCATGGCCGACGCGATCGGCCAGACGAAGCGGGAGGCCTACGCCCATCACATCCAGCGCCTGATGGTGACGGGCAATTTCGCGCTTCTGGCCGGGATCGACCCGCACGAGGTCCATGAATGGTATCTCGCCGTCTACGCCGACGCCTATGAATGGGTGGAGGCGCCGAACACGCTCGGCATGGCGCTCTTCGCGGACGGCGGCCTCCTCGCCTCGAAGCCCTATGCGGCCTCGGGCGCCTACATTGACCGGATGTCGGACCATTGCGGCCGCTGCCGCTTCGATGTGAAGGCGAAGACGGGGCCGAAAGCCTGCCCGTTCAACGCCCTCTACTGGGACTTCATCGCAAGGAACGAGAAGACGCTGCGCGGCAACCCCCGCCTCGGGCCTGTCTATTCCACCTGGGGCCGGATGAAGCCCGAGGCGCGCGACGCGCTCCGCGCCAGCGCGGCGCGGTTTCTCGCTTCGTTGTGAGGGGCGGCGCCGGCGCGGCCGGCATTCACCTCAGGGCGTAGCGCCTGACAAATCCGCCCGAGCGGCCCCTCGACGCCGATATGCCGCTGCCCCGCCGCGCTCGTCGTTGAGACCTTCCACCCTGCCCGAAGGCCGCTCCGGCGCCGCCTGCGCCGCGTACCCTTGCGCCCGCGTCGCCGGCTTCAGCGCCGCCGGCGGATACTCCATCGCCGTTCGGGCGGCCCGGCATGCCCGGACGACCCGCGCGGCCTGCGCCATAGCGTCCACCATTCAGGCGCTCCTCTCCTCGCGCGGCGTCGTCCCGCGCCGGCATCGCGACGCCTGACGAAGATCGGCCCGCGTCGTGCGCGACGGGCGTGATCCTGAAGCCCCGATCCGAAATTTTCTTCCCATGACTAAACATTTACAAGTCTCGTTATGTCGAAATGAACCGTCGTCGTGAGACAGCCCCCAAAATTTTGGAGGTTCTGCATGAAGAAGACGGCGAAACTGGCGTCGCATGTCTTGGCCCTCGCGCTGTTCGCATCGAGCGGCCTTAACGCAAGCGTGGACGCGGCGGAGCCGGCGGCCTCGCAGGGCGATCATGTCTGGGTGCTGACGGCGACCGCGCTGGTTCTCTTCATGCAGGCGGGGTTCATGCTGCTCGAATGCGGCATGGTTCGCTCGAAGACGACGATCAACGTCGCCATGAAGAACGTGCTGGATTTCCTTCTCGCCGCGATGATGTTCTGGCTCATCGGCTTCATGCTGATGTTCGGCCCGACGATCGGCGGCCTCTTCGGCTTCGGCGGCGGCATGGCGGCTGCGGACCGGCCTTCGACCTACGACCTGCTCTTCCTCTGCTTCCAGATCACCTTCGTCGGCACGGCGGCGACAATCGTCTCCGGCGCCGTGTCCGAGCGCATGACGTTCTCCGGCTACGCGCTGATGGTCGCGGCGCTCAGCGCCGTTATCTATCCGGTGTTCGGGCACTGGGCGTGGGGCTCGGCGCTCGTCGGCGGCGAGCCGACGCTGCTCGCATCGATCGGCTTCATGGACTTCGCCGGCTCGACCGTCGTGCATTCCGTCGGCGCCTGGGCCGCGCTCGCCGCGCTCGTCGTGCTCGGGCCTCGTCTCGGGCGCTTCAAGCCCTCGGGCGAGGTGCAGGAGATGCCCGGCCACAATCCGGTGCTCAGCGGCTGCGGCGCGCTCATCATCATGGTCGGCTGGATCGGCTTCAACGGCGGCTCGGCGCTCGCCTTCAGCGATGCGGTGCCGCGGATCGTCGCCAACACCCTGCTCGCCGGGGCCGCGGGCGGAATCGCGGGGATGGCCTTCGGGCGGTATCGGGACGGGCGGGTGATGAAGTTCGACCGCATCGTCAACGGCCTTCTCGGCGGCCTCGTCGCCATTACGGCCGGGTGCGATGTGGTCGGCCTCCAGGGCGCTGTCGCGATCGGCGCCCTTGGCGGGCTCGTCGCGCAGGTCGCGAATGACTGGCTTCTCTATCGCGCGCGGATCGATGATGTGGTCGGCGCCATCGGCGTCCACGGCGCCGCGGGCGTGACCGGGACATTGCTCGTCGCGGTCTTCGCGCCCGTGGAAAGCCTCGCGGCCGGCGGGCGCCTCGCGCAGCTTGGCGCCCAGGCCGCCGGCGTCGCCCTTTGCGCCGTCTGGGCGTTCGGGACAGTCTATGCGGCGCTCAAGGTCATCGGGCTCTTTATCCCGCTCCGCGTCTCCGCCGATGAAGAGGATGTCGGGCTGAACACCGCGGAGCACGGCGTCACGCTCGGCACCGGGCATGTGCAGCAGATGCTGTCCACGATGCTCGCGAACGAGGGGCTCGAGCCTGAACTCGTCGCCGTCGAGCCCGGAGACGAGGCCGGCGAACTGGCGGAGCTCTTCAACCGTCTGCTTCTCAGCATGCGGGCCCGCAACGCCAGAACCGCGATGGAGGCGCGCCTCCGTCATGAGCGACTCCGCGCGCGCAAGCAGACGGATGACGAGGTCGTCGCCGAAATCAACCAGATCATCGCCCAGGCCACGGAAGGGGCTTTCCACGGCCGCCTCGATCTCGGGCAGGCGAACGGCGTGCTCGCCACGGTCTGCGCCGGCTTCAACCAGCTTCTCGACGTGATGGACGGCGTGACGGTCGATCTCGCCGGCGCGATGGAGCGTCTCGCGAACGGCGACCTGAAGACGGAGATGCCGAACCGGGGCGCAGGCGCCTTCGCGGCGATCTCCGCGAACTACAACGGGTCGATCCGCCGGCTCCGCGCGAAGGAGGAAGAATCCGGCGCCGTGCTCGGCGCCATGTCGAGCGAAGCCCGCTCCGTCACCGGGGATGCGTCCTCCGCCATCGAGGCGATCGAGCGCGCGTCCCGCGAGGCCGTCTCCATCGTCTCGGTCATCGACGAGATCGCGAGGAAGACGACGCTCCTCGCCTTCAACGCCTCCATCGAGGCGGCGCGGGCGGGCGGGCACGGCGCCGCCTTCGGGGTGGTCGCGAAGGAAGTGCGCACCCTCGCGACCCGGGTGCGCGAGGCCACCGATCAGGTCGGCGTCGCCATGGACGCGAACGCCTCGCAGGCCGCCCTGGCCTCCGCCGCGGTCGGCAAGATCACGTCGACCCTGAACCGGATCGAGGCGGAACTGCTGTCCCTGATCGACCGCGAGGAAGCGGTCAGCAAGGTCGCCTGAAGGGTTCGGCCGGAGCGCGCCGGCGCACCCGGAGCGGCTCGGGACAGCAGGGCGCCCCGCGAGGCTCGCTCATGGCCGCATCGCCGAGCACAAGATCAACCGGATCGACGATCTGCTCCCCCGGCGTTTTGCTGCCGCGGCGGCCTGACAACGCGGTCGCTCCGGCGCAAAGAACAACGACACCGGACGCTCACGAATGATTTCCTTGGGCGCAAGACGATCAAGCCATTGCGGCGCCGACCGACGCCCGAGGCCTTGCCGGTCATGGCGGGCGCCGCTCGGAGAATCGGGCGCAGCCCCAAGCGAAGAGGGGTCATTGGTCGAGGTCGCTCAAATTCTGTCTGGCCTTTTGAGAGTCATTAAGGCAGATTTTTAGCTCTAGTGTAGTATGTGGAAAGGGTTTCTCCATGCGGCTCGCCGTTCTTCCCCTCGCATCCGCCTTCCTGTTCCTATCCGCCCAGTTCGCCGGGGCAGTGGTAGTTCAAACAGTCCGAACCACCGCAGATCCGATCCCCGGTTCCATTGATGTGGACTTGGATTCCGAGTCTGCGGCGACACCGGACGGGATCGACGAGGACATTTTCGCACAATCTGTCGGTCCTAACGGAAGTTACACCGTGTCGGCCAGCGCCGGGCGCTTTGGACAGGTCGGCCTCTTCGGGCGCACGATCATTCCGGGCCGCTTCTCGTCCGAGGTCGAGATCCTCGACAACGACATCTTCAACCCGACCACCAGCCCGCGCAGCGCCATGGCGAACTTCATCGTCGATGGCGGCGACATGGTGCTGGTCGCGGGGACGGGTTCGTCTCTGTCGTTCAACCTCTTCATCGAAGCGGCTGTGGGTGGTTCCGTGCAGACCGTGTTCAATTCCTTGGTCCGCCTGGAGGTCGACGCGAGCGGCGCGACACAGCTGTTCACGTCGGGAGATTCCCTGGGCGCACAGAAAACCTCGAACCCCTTCGCCGTGGAGATCCCGCTTTCCTTCCAGAGCGTCGATCTCGGGATTGTCGGTCCGAACGAGACGCTGGGGCTGCGCTACACGGCCTCCTTCGATGCGTTCGTGACCGGCTTCGCCGAGGTCGTCGAGTTCGGATTCAGCGATCCCCTGACGGTCGGGCTCGAGCCGGCCTCGATCCGGTTCGAGCCGGCTATGCTGGACGGGGTCCCGCGGGTCACGCCGGTGCCCGTGCCCGCCGGAGGGCCGCTGCTGCTCGCAGGCCTCGCCGCCCTGACCTTTGTTGCGCGACGGCGCCGCGGCTGAGGGCGTCCGGGTTGCGCCCTTCGCTGCGCCGCTCATGATCGACGGGCGGCGGCGCCGTCGTATGGGGATCCCGGTCGGGGCGCTGCGCCAGCCCGCACCATAGACCACCGCCAGACGCCGTCCGGTGACAAGGCTGTGTGGTGGGCAGACATCACAGGCGCCGCCGCTACGGCGCGGCGGCGTCACGTATCGTGTGCGCGCGCGCGCGGTCCGAGGGTCGGTCAGAATTACGTCTTATTATCAAACGGATGGCCAATGGATTTGTCGATTTTCCGCCTCGGGGAGGATCGCTTGCGTTCCGATCGCCTCACGGGAGAGGATTCGGGCGCGCGACTGTCGGATTGTCGCACCCATCCGAAATAG
>JAUHWJ010000143.1 GCA_030424705.1 Alphaproteobacteria bacterium
GCGGCAAGAAACGCGGCTGCGTCTTCTGGCCTCAGGTTAACTGGCGGCGATTTTCCCCGCCCGAAGCCAGCGGCGTTTGCGAATTGGCAACCGCGAATCGCGATTGTCTCCCCGTGGTTTCGGGGGTGTGACATGACGATGAGTGTGGACAGCGTCGGCGCGGCGGCGGAGCGGGAGGCGGGCGGCCGCCGCCGCGCCTTCGAGACGAACCTGAAGAGCGAACTGGCGGAGGCGCTGGGCGACCGGATGCATCCCGCCGCCCGCGCCGAACTGGTGCGGGTTCTCGGCGAGGCGCATGAGGCGGTGCGCCACGCGCTCGACGCGCGGGCGAGCTTCGGCCTGTCCGGGCGGCGGCTCTACACGGTCATCCAGTTCGGCGCACGGGCGGTTGCAAGGGGGGCGGCCGATCTCTCCGCCGGGCCCCTTTCGGCGCGGGTTTTCGCCCGCCTTCCCGACGGCGTGCTCGAAGGGCTGACGACGAATGAGCGGCAGGCGGTCGCTGTCGCCGTCGAGCGATCGGAAATTCGCTCGATCCACCCGGTGGACTGGCGGCCCCGGCTTCGGCTCGGCCTTGCGGAACTCTACGCCAACATCCTGATCGGGCGCGATCGCCGCGCCGGCGATCCCGCCGTCAAGGACGACCGCCGCGTGCCGCCGGAGGAGACGCTGGGCTTCGCCGCCATCGTCGTGATCGCCGCCGTCTTCGCGGGGTTCGGGCTCTGGATGGTCGGCGGGGCGCTCGCCGGCGCCGCGGCGCTCTTCGGAGACGAGCGCATCGGCGCGCTTTGGAGCGCCGCGGGCGGCTGAAGCCGGTCAGCGAAAGAGCGCGCGCCCCTCTGTGTTCAGATACGGCGCGAAGCGCGCAGTCGGCGCCCTCGCCTCGACGGGCCCGGCGTCCTTCGGGGCGACCTCGCCCGGGGCGAAGTGGAAGGCGAGGCCGGCCCCGTCCTCAAGCAGCGTGAAATTGGAGAGCACGGCGACATCCGGCGCCGTCGCCTGCATCCGCGGCCCGAATTCTGGCGCCGGGCCGAACTCCCGCTCCATCAGCGCGCGCAGATGAGCCGAGATCGCCGCGAGCGCCTCGTCCCGCGCCGCGCCCTCGTCGAAGAACCGATCGAGCCGAACCGGCCCCGCCCCGTCCCATGTCGCCGCCTCGAGGAAGATCTCACCCCCGGCGCGGATCGTTCGGAGATGGGAGGCGTAGCCGCCGGAGACGCCGCGCGTCTCGTCCGTGAAGGCCACCGGCCCGGCTCCCGCCGCCTCTAGATCGGCCTTCGCCCCAGCCCTTTCGGCCGCGAGAAAGGCCGCGAAGGCAGGAAAGCCGTCAAGCCCCCCCGCCGCGGCGGGCGCGGCGAAGAGCGCGGCGACAAGGAGAAGGGCGGGCCGCATCATCGTTGGAAGAGAGCATGGCGGGGCCGCGCCCGCCAGCCCCGTCTCAACGGTTCCCGCGCACCAGTTTCTCGTAATCCTCCGCGATCGTGCGCGTCAGCGCGCCGACCTCGAACGTATAGTCGCCGATCTGGCCGACCGGAGTGACCTCGGCCGCCGTGCCGGTGAGCCAGCACTGCTCGAAGCTCTCCATCTCCTCCGGCATGATATGCCGCTCGACCACCTCGACGCCGCGCGCCTTCAGGAGCTCGATCACGGTCTGCCGCGTGAGCCCGTTCAGGAAGCAGTCGGGCAGGGGGGTGTGGACGACGCCCTCCTTCACGAAGAAGACGTTGGCGCCCGTCGCCTCCGCCACATAGCCGCGATAATCCATCATCAGCGCGTCGGAACAGCCCTTCGCCTCGGCGGCGTGCTTCGACATGGTGCAGATCATGTAGAGCCCCGCCGCCTTCGCCTGGCACGGGATGGTCTCTGGCGAGGGGCGCTTCCATTTCGAGATGTCGAGCTTCGCGCCCTTCATCTTCGCATCGCCATAATAGGCGCCCCAGCCCCAGACGGCGACCGCCATGCGCGTCGGGTTGCGGGCGGCGGAGACGCCCATGTCCGGGCCCGAGCCGCGCCACATGAAGGCGCGCACATAGGCGTCGGCGAGGCCCGAGGCCTTCAGCGCGGCCTCCTTCGCGGCGTCGATCTGCTCAGCCGTGTAGGGCGAAGGAATGTCCATCGCGGCCGCGCTGCCGAGAAGGCGCAGCGAATGCTCGTGGCCCTTGAAGATCTTGCCTCCATAGGCCCGCTCGCCTTCGAACACCGAGGAGGCGTAGTGGAGCGCATGGGTCAGCACATGCACCTTCGCCTCCCGCCACGGGACCATCGCCCCGTCCAGCCAGATCACGCCGTCGCGGTCGTCATAGGCTTCGCCGGCCATATTCTTTCCTCTCTTCGCCGCTAGAACAGCGGAGCGTTTCCTCGTGGATTCGCGAAAGTTTCGCAAATCGGCCTCATTGGGAAATGAAATAACCCTCAGGCTTGCCGGTCGGGTATCATTCGGGTATTTCTAAGTCAACAAGGCTGACATAAAATGTGAGTCAGAACGACGGAGTAGAGAGGCGAACGCGTGCAGCAGGCGAACCGCATGAACCCGCCGCGCCCGAAGGCGCAGGGCGCGACGATCCGGGCCGACCAGAGGCTGTTCCTGACGGACGAGCAGCTCCGCGCGGGCGTCGAACTGCTTTTCTTCGCCTATCGCGACTTCACGGGGGACCCTGACCGCATTCTGGCCGAGCGCGGCTACGGGCGCGCGCACCACCGCGCCATCCACTTCATCCGCCACCGGCCCGGCCTGACCGTGGCCGGGCTCATCGACCTCCTCGGCGTCACCAAGCAGTCGCTCAACCGCGTGCTGCGGCAGCTTATTGCCGACGGTCTGGTGGAGCAGGCCGTGGGCGAGGCGGACCGGCGCCAACGCATCCTCCACCTGACCCAGACCGGCCGCGAGCTGGAGGCCTCGCTCTCGGAGACGCAGCGGGAGCGGCTGCGCCGCGCCTATCTTGAGGCCGGGCCGGAAGCGGTTGCAGGTTTCCGCGAGGTGCTGCACAGAATGATGGACGAAGGCGCGCGCCGCCTTGTGGGAGGGGCGGGCCGGACATGACGGGGGGGAGGATGCAGACGGGCACGGAGCCGCCGGCGCATATCCTCGTCGTCGATGACGACCAGCGCATCCGCACGCTGCTGAAGCAATACCTCATCCGGCACGGCTATCTCGTGACCGAGGCGCGGGAGGCGGCTCATGCGCGCCGCATCCTCGCCGGCCTCGCCTTCGACCTCCTGATCGTCGACGTGATGATGCCGGGGGAGGATGGTTTCTCGCTTACCCAGGGCGTGCGGGACAAGACGGATTGCCCCATCCTCCTCCTCACCGCCCGTGGCGATACGGAAGACAGGATCACCGGGCTGGAGGCCGGGGCGGACGATTACCTGCCGAAGCCCTTCGAGCCGAAGGAGCTTCTCCTCCGCGTCGCCGCCATCCTGCGCCGCGCCGCGATCGTCCCGACGAAGGACGAGCCGCCGAAGACGCTGGTCTTCGGCGAAACGCGCTACGACATCTCCCGCGGGGAGCTGTGGCAGGGCGACGCGCCCGTGCGGCTCACCTCCACCGAGGCCGCGCTCATGCGCGTCTTCGCTCGTACGCCGAACGAGGCGCTGACCCGCGCGCGGCTGGTCGAGGAGCTTGGCGGCCCCACCGGCGGCGCGCAGGAGCGCGCGGTGGACGTGCAGATCACCCGCCTCCGCCGCAAGATCGAGGCGGACCCGAAGAACCCCCGCTATCTCCAGACCGTGCGCGGCGAAGGCTACATGCTGACGCCGGATTGAGGGGAAGCCTCAGAATCGCGTCGTGAAGGTGATGAGCCAGTCCGGCATAGCGTTGAGCAGCGCGGTCTCGATCGCCTTGTCCGCCCCGGAGAGGATCATCGCTCCCACGAGGAGGAGGGCGGCGCCGAAGGCGGGTTTCGCATAGCGGGCGAAAGCCTGGAGCCGCGCCTTGCCCGCGCCGAGCGCCTTCCGCGAGCCATAGGCGAAGCCGAGGATGGAGGCGGCGACGCCGAGGCCGAAAACGAGGAAGGTGACGAAGGCTTCGAAGAGGTTTTCCCCCCGGCTCGCCGCCGCGATCGCGACGCCGAGCGTCGGCCCCACGCAGGGCGCCCAGACGAGGCCAAGCAGCGCGCCGACGGCGAACTGGCCGGAGAGCCCCTCGCCCGTCACGCGGCCGAGGAGGCGGTTCCCGCCCGAGACGAGCGGGCCCGTCGCCGTGGCGAAGGCCGCCTGAGCCTGCGGCACAAGCAAGAGGACGCCCGCCGCGACAAGGACGACCGCCGCCCCCGCCCGCACCGTGGCCTCGTCAAGCCCGACCGAGAAGCCGAAGGCGACGATCAGCAACCCGAAGGTCGAGAACGAAAGGACGAGCCCGCCCGCCAGCGCCGCCGGGCCGAACCGGCTCTGCCCCAGAGCGGAGGCGATGAGGATCGGCAGGATTGGCAGAACGCAGGGATTGAGGATCGTCACGAAGCCCGCGACCCATGCGAGCAGCAGGGCGGTCATCACGCCGGCCTCACCGGCCGGCGGCGAGGAACACGAAATCGCGCAGACGGTCGCGATCCGTCTCCGCGACCGAGCGGTTCACTTCACTCGCGCCCTCGAAGACGATGATGGTGGACTGCCGCGGGACGCGATGCTCGCGCAGGAAATCCTTGTGCTGGTCGAAGTCGAGGCGGACGAAGAGGACGCCCTCCATCGCCGGATCGGCGGCCAGTTCGTCGAGGATCGGCTTCTGCGCCCGGCAGGTCGGGCACCAGCTCGCGGATACGTCGACAAGGATCGTCTTTCCTTCCGCCTGCGCGGCGGAGAACGCCTCCGGCGTGTAATCCACCCAGGCCGCGACAGCGGGCTGGGCGGCGAGGCCGATGAGGAGAAGAAGGGCGGCGAACGCGGCGCGAAGTCTGTTCATGGCGATACTCCCTTTGGTTCGGGAGCGGGATGCCGTCGCCCGCGACCACGCGCCAGTCACGCCGCCGTGACCTCGCGGAGCGGTGATTTCGCCGTCATTCGCCCTGCGCCGCCGCGAGCGCAGCCGGCAGCGCCGCCTCGAAGGCGTCAAGATCGGCGGGCCGCCCGGCGCTGATGCGGATGCAGCGGTTCTGCGGCGCGGCGAAGGGCATCCGCGCGAAGATCCCGCGCGCGATCAGGCCCTCCAGCACGGCCTTCGCGAAGGGGCCGTCCACCCCGCAATCTATGGCGACGAAATTCGCCGCCGAAGGCAGGGCGGTGAGCCCGTTCGCGGCGGCGATCCGCCCGATCCGCGCGCGCGCGGCCTCCACCTCGCCCCGCACATGGGCGAGCCAGCCGGGATCCGCCAGCGAGGCCAGCGCGCCGGCCTGCGCCACGCGGTTCACGCCGAAATGGTTCCGCACCTTGTTGAACGCCGTGGCGAGCGGGGCGGCGGAGATGGAATACGCCACCCGCGCCCCCGCCATGCCCCAGGCCTTGGAGAAGGTGCGGAAGCGGATCACGCGCGGGTCCGCCGGGTCGATCTCCGGCGCCGTCCCGTCCGGCGCGAAGTCGATATAGGCTTCGTCGAGGCAGAGGAGCGCGCCCGCAGGCAGCCGCTCGACCATCGCCTCGATGGTCTTCCCCGGATGCCAGGAGCCCATCGGATTGTCGGGGTTGGAGAGATAGATCAGCCGCGCCCCCTCCCGCGCCGCGAGGGCGAGGAGCGAGTCCGGGTCCTCCCGGTCATCGACGAAGGGGACCGTCACCAGCCGCCCGCCATAGCCCGCGACATGGAAGTTGAAGGTCGGATAGGCGCCGAGCGAGGTCGCGACCGTCACCCCAGGCTCCACGAACATGCGGTTCACATAGCCGAACATCCCGTCTATCCCCTCGCCGATGGCGATATGGGCGGGGTCGACCCCGTGCCGCTCCGCCAGCGCGTGGCGCAGGTCATGGTTCTCCGGGTCGCCGTATTTCCAGCACTCCGCCGCCGCCGCCTGCATCGCCGCCACCGCTTTCGGAGAGGG
>JAUHWJ010000144.1 GCA_030424705.1 Alphaproteobacteria bacterium
ACCCGGAATGTCGCGTTGGGCAGAAGCTCGGTCACGACGCCGGGGAATTCGAGGGTTTCTTCCTTGGCCATGCCGTCTCCGATGATCGCGGCGCGGATGCGCCCGAGGCGCGGGTTAATGACTCCGTTCAGGGCGGAAAGCAAGGCGGGGCGTGCTTGACGCGCGATGCCCGATCATGGATAAGGCGCGCTCTTCCGGGGCGCGACGCGCCGCCGGGGGAACCGGTGATGACGCCCCCGCGAAGGGGCGCGCCGCCCGAGGCGGGTCAGAACGACCCGAAAGTGCGGGAGACCGCCGCCACAGGGCGCGATGAGAGAGAAGGAATGCGCGAGATGTTCGCGGTCATCAAGACGGGCGGCAAGCAATACAAGGTCGCCGCCGACGACGTGTTCACGGTGGAGAAGCTCGAGGCCGAGGCCGGCGAGACGATCGTGACCGTCGGCGCCCCGCGGGTCGCCGGCGCGGCCGTCGAGGCGACGGTCGTCGAGCAGACGCGCGGGCCGAAGACGATCAGCTTCAAGAAGCGGCGGCGGAAGCACAGCTCGAAGCGGCGGCGCGGCCACCGGCAGGATCTGACGCTGGTGAAGATCGTCGCGATCCACCCCGGCGCGTAAGGAGAGAGAGACATGGCGCACAAGAAGGCAGGCGGCTCCTCCCGCAACGGCCGCGACAGCGCGGGCCGGCGGCTCGGCGTGAAAAAGTTCGGCGGCGAGGCCGTGATCCCCGGCAACATCATCATCCGCCAGCGCGGCACCCAGTGGTGGCCGGGCGCGAATGTCGGCATGGGCAAGGACCACACGATCTTCGCGACGAGCGAGGGCGCGGTGAAGTTCCACAAGGGCCTGAAGGGCCGGACCTTCGTCTCCATCGTCCCGCCGGCCGAGGCCGCCGAGTAACGCCGGCCGCGAGAGCGGAATTCCCGAAGGGGCCGGCGCCTGACCGGCCCCTTTTTCGTTTTCGGATGCGCGCCATGCCCAGCCGCCTGCCAGACCGGATCGAGACGGAGCGCCTGACGCTCCGCCGCCCGCGCGCCTCTGACGCCGGGCCGATGTCGCTCTATGCTGGGGACCGGCGGGTGGCGGAGATGCTGGAGCATGTGCCCCATCCTTACCCGCCCGGCGCGGCGGAGGCCTTCATCGAGCGAATTCTGGCCGACCTCGTGACCGAGCGCGTCTGGGTCATGGACGCGGAGAAGATCGACGGCCCGGAATTCATCGGCGTCATCAGCCTGAAGCAACAGGAAGAGGGCGCGCGGCTCGGATACTGGGTCGGCCCGCCGTTCTGGAACACGGGCTATGCGACGGAGGCGGCGCTCGGCGTCGTCGCGGCGGCGCGCGAAGCCGGGCTCGCGCGGCTCGACGCGCGCGTCGTGGCGGAGAACGAGGCTTCGGCGCATGTGCTGCTCCATGCCGGCTTCGCGGAGCGCGGGCGGGCGGATTTCTTCTCCGTCGGGCGGGGCGCGATGGCCACGCACAGGCTTTTCAGGCTGGAGCTGGGGCGATGAAGTTCCTCGACCTCGCGAAGGTCTATGTCCGCTCCGGCGCCGGGGGGAACGGCGCCGTCAGCTTTCGGCGGGAGAAGTTCGTCGAATATGGCGGGCCGGACGGCGGCGACGGCGGCGACGGGGGCGACGTCGTCGTCGTTGCGACGGACGGGCTCAACACGCTGATCGACTTCCGCTACCAGCAGCATTTCAAGGCCGGGAACGGCCGCGCCGGCGCCGGGCGGCAGAAGACCGGCGCGAGCGGCGCGGACGTGATCCTGAAGGCGCCGGTCGGCACGGAAATCCTCGAGGAGGACGGCGAGACGCTGATCGCCGACCTTACCGAGCCGGGCCAGCGCGTCGTCCTCGCCCGCGGCGGCAATGGCGGCTGGGGCAATCTCCGCTTCAAGACGGCCACGAACCAGGCGCCGCGCAACGCCAATCCAGGGCAGGAGGCGGTGGAGCGGACGGTCTGGCTCCGGCTCAAGCTGATCGCCGACGCCGGGCTCGTCGGCCTGCCGAACGCCGGCAAGTCCACATTCCTCGCCGCCACGACCAACGCGAAGCCGAAGATCGCGGATTACCCGTTCACAACGCTCGCGCCGCAGCTCGGCGTCGTGGGCGTGGACGGGCGGGAATTCGTGCTGGCGGACATTCCGGGGCTGATCGAGGGCGCGCATGAGGGTCGCGGGCTCGGGGACCAGTTCCTCGGCCATGTCGAGCGCTGCGCAGTGCTGCTGCACCTGATCGACGGAACCTCGGAGGATGTGGCGGGGGATTACCTGACGATCCTCGACGAGCTGGAAGCATACGGCGCCGGGCTGGCGGAGAAGCCGCGGATCACGGCGCTGAACAAGATTGACGCGCTGAGCGAGGAGGCGGCCTCCGCCGCACGGGAAGCGCTGGAGGAGGCCGGGGCGACGAATGTGCGGCTCCTTTCGGGCGCGAGCGGCGAGGGCGTTCCCGGCGCGCTCCGCGCCCTCCGGGCCGAGATCGAGAAGGCCCGCGGCGCCGAGAAGAAGGCGGAGGCGGAAGAGGAGGAGGGCGGCGCGTGGCGGCCCTGACGGAGGCGCAGTCGGTCGCCGGGGAGCGCCTCGCCGCGGCGCGCAGGATCGTCGTGAAGGTCGGCTCCGCGCTCCTCGTTGACGCGGCGACCGGCGCGCTCAGGACGGACTGGCTCACCGGGCTCGCGGCCGATGTCGCGCTCCTCCGGGGCCGGGGCGCGGAGGTGGTGCTCGTCTCCTCGGGCTCCATCGCGCTCGGGCGCCGCGCGCTCGGCCTCGCGCCGGGGCCGCTATCGCTGGAGCAGAGCCAGGCGGCGGCGGCGGTGGGGCAGATCCGCCTCGCCCGCGCCTATGAGGCGGCGCTGGAGCCGCACGGGCTGAAGGCGGGCCAGGTGCTCCTGACGCTGGACGACAGCCGGGACCGGCGGCGCTATCTCAACGGCCGCGCGACGCTGCGGATGCTGCTCGACCTCGGCGTCGTTCCCATCGTGAACGAGAACGATACGGTGGCGACGGACGAGATCAGGTTCGGGGACAATGACCGCCTCGCCGCGCAGATCGCCTCCATGACGGGGGCGGACGCGCTGGTGCTGCTTTCGGACGTGGACGGGCTCTATGAGAGAGACCCGCGAGGCGACCCCTCAGCACCGCATATCCCGCTCGTGACCGAACTGACGCCGGAGATCGAGGCGAAGGGCGGCGGCGCCGGGACGGCGGGCGCGAAGGGGGGGATGAAGACGAAGCTCCTCGCCGCGAAGACGGCGATGAAGTCCGGCTGCGGCATGGCGATTGCGCTGGGCGACAGGCCGCGCCCGCTCTCGGCCCTGATGGAGGGCGCGCGGGCCACCTGGTTCGCCCCGGCGGCGAGCCCGCAGGCGGCGCGGAAGCAATGGATCGCGGCGATGCCGCCGGAGGGCCGGCTGATCGTTGATGCGGGCGCGGCGGCGGCGCTCCGCCGCGGCTCCTCGCTCCTCCCCGCCGGGGTCCGGGGCGTCGAGGGCGATTTCGGGCGGGGCGATCCGGTGCTGATCGCGGCCGAGGGCGGCGCCGCGCTCGGCGTCGCACTCGCGGGCTACGGGGCGGAGGAAGCGCGGCTCATCGCCGGGCTGCGGTCGGACCGGATCGAGGCCGCGCTCGGCCATCCCGGCCGCGCCGCAATGGCGCATCGGGACGACATGGTGCTCTGGGACTGAGGGAGGCGGCGATGGACGGACATGCGGGAGACGCTTCGGCGCTGATGGCGGAGATCGGCGCGCGGGCGAAGGCCGCCGCCGCCGAACTCGCCTTCGCCGCGCCGGAGGCGAAGCGCGCCGCGCTCGAAGCCGCCGCGACCGCCATCGAGGCCTGCGCCGGAGAGATCGCGGCGGCGAACGCGAAGGACATGGCGTTCGGGCGGGAGAAGGGCCTCTCCCCCGCGATGCTGGACCGGCTGGAACTCACCCCGCCCCGCATCGCCGCGATGGCGGAGGGGCTCCGCGCCATCGCCGCGCAGCCCGACCCGGTGGGCGAGGTCATAGCGGACTGGACGCGCCCGAACGGGCTCCGCATCCGCCGCGTGCGGACGCCGCTCGGCGTCGTCGGCGTGATCTACGAGAGCCGCCCGAACGTGACCGCGGATGCGGGCGGGCTCTGCCTCAAGTCGGGCAACGCCGCGATCCTCCGCGGGGGCTCCGAGAGCTTCCATTCGACGGCGGCGATCCACGCCTGCCTTGCGGAGGGGCTGCGCGCGGCGGGGCTGCCGGAGGACGCCGTGCAGGTCGCCCCGACGCGGGACCGCGCCTTCGTCTCCGCCATGCTGGCGGCCTCCGAGTGGATCGACGTGATCGTGCCGCGGGGCGGCAAGGGGCTCGTCGGCCTCGTGCAGCGGGAGGCGCGCGTGCCGGTCTTCGCGCATCTCGAAGGGATCTGCCATGTCTATCTCGACAAGGCGGCGGACCCGGAGAAGGCACTGAAGGTGATCCTGAACGCCAAGACGCGGCGGACGGGCATCTGTGGCGCGGCGGAATGCCTTCTGGTCGACCGGGCGGCTATGGCGCTCGGCGCGCGCGCCGTGGCGGCGCTGGTCGAGGCCGGAGTGGAAGTGCGCGCGGGCTCGGCGCTCGCCCATCTGCCGGGGGTGAAGCCTGCGGCGCCGGAGGATTTCGGGCGCGAATTCCTCGACAGCATCATCGCCGCAGAGGTCGTGGACGGGGTGGACGGCGCCATCGCGCATATCCGCCGCTACGGCTCCCAGCATACCGACTGCATCCTGACCGAGGACGACGTGGCGGCGGCGCGGTTCTTCCAGCGGCTAGACAGCGCGATCCTGATCCGCAACGCCTCCACCCAGTTCGCGGATGGCGGCGAGTTCGGCATGGGGGCGGAGATCGGCATCGCCACGGGCAAGATGCACGCCCGCGGGCCGGTGGGCGCGGCGGAGCTGACGAGCTTCAAGTATCTGGTGGAGGGCGACGGGACGACCCGACCCTGAGGCGGAATAATCCGCGGCGGCGCACGTTACAGACCGTGTGACCTGTTGCGTGCCGTGATCCGCGTTGCGTAAGGGGCCGGCGCGGGCGCCCTTCTCCGCCGGCCCCGTCGGATCACGCCGGGCCGCCGCCCCTCAGACCGCCCGCAGCTCCACCTCCCACTCCCCGATCCGGTGGCGCACATGGTCCCCCGGCTTCGGCGCCCGTGTCTTGATGACGGAGCCGGTAATGACGATCTCCCCGGCCTTCAGGGACTGGCCCGCTCCGGTCAGGACATTGGCGACCCAGGCGAGGGAGCCGAACGGGTCCGAATCCCCGGCCTTCGCCTCCACGGGCGGCTCGTCGTTCCAGCGCATCACGGCGGGAAGCGCGTCGATGTCCATCTCCCGCCAGCCGGGGATGGAGGGGCCGAGGACGACGCCGCCGCACCAGGCGTTGTCCGCCGCCATGGTGAGCGCCCTCAGGTTGGAATAATCCGCCCCCCGGTCGATGATGATCTCGAAGGCGGGATGCACGCTCTCGACCTTCGCGCGGATGCTCTGCCGGTCGAACGGGCCCTCGCCGGGCGTGATGTCGGCGCCGAGCTTCGCGGCGAGTTCGAATTCGAGGCCGGGGCCGTTGAAATCCGCCACCCTGATCTCCGCCCCGCTCGGCCAGATCTCCCGCGCGAAGATGCCGCCGGCGATGGGCGCGTTCACGCCGCAAAGCTCCTGCAGGACCTTGGAGGCAAGCGCGATCTTCCGGCCGCCGAGCGGGCCGCGCCCGTTTTGCGCATGGAGCGCGTGGAGGCGGAACTGAGCCGCATAGGCTTCTTCGAGGCTCGCGGGCTCCAGCGCCCCTTCGAGGTTGCGGTAGCGCTCCCCTGCGTCGTGGCTCCTCTTGATCTCCGCCGCGATGGCGTCGGCCCTGTCCGTCATGTCGTCTCTCCCGAAAGGCGCCGTGCGATCCCGCGCCAGAGGCGGGCCGCTCCGGTCAGTTGTTCCAGCTCGATCCACTCGTCGGCG
>JAUHWJ010000145.1 GCA_030424705.1 Alphaproteobacteria bacterium
CGCGCATGAGCCCGAGCGCCTGCCAGTAGGAGAGGCCGCCCGGCGCGCGGCCGATCACGGCGGGCATGATCGAGGGGTCGAGCGCGTCCGCGTCGAAGCAGATCGCGATGTCGGCGCCTTCGGGGATCGGGGCGAGCGCGGCGGTTACGCCATCCCGCCACAGCGCCTCCGCGGTGACGAGGCGGGCGCCCCAGGCCTGCGCCGCCGCGACGTCGCCCGTCCGGGCCGAGCCCATGCCGCGGGCGCCGACCTGTACGATCCCGGCCACATGGGCCATTTCGGAGGCCCGGCGCATGGTGGAGGAGAGGCCCAGCCGCTCCCCCATATGCTCGTCCCGCCAGTCGATATGCGCGTCGATCTGGAGGATCCAGAGCGCCCCGGTCCGCGCCGCCAGCGCCTCCAGCATCGGGATCGGGGTCGAATCGTCGCCGCCCAGCATCACGGGAACCGCCCCGCGTGCGAGGATCGCCGCCGTCCGTTCCCGGATCGCGGCGCGGTTCGCGGCGAAATCCGCATCGCTCAGCGGCAGGTCGCCGGTATCGGCCGGGAGGCGGGAGAGATCGGGGAAGAGCGGGCCG
The DNA here is from genome assembly GCA_030424705.1 of Alphaproteobacteria bacterium. Classification (GTDB taxonomy): domain Bacteria; phylum Pseudomonadota; class Alphaproteobacteria; order Rhodobacterales; family Rhodobacteraceae; genus Pikeienuella. The sequence continues at coordinate 579 of JAUHWJ010000145.1, forward strand.
CCGCTTTCGAAATCGTGCCGGTCGAAGCCGCCGGCGAAGGCCGCGGTCGCGGCGCGGAGCGCGGCGGGCGCGTTCCGGCAATAGGAGCCGACCGAGGCGTAGGGCGTCGCGCCGCCGGCGCCGAAGATCGCCGCCGGCGCGTCGAGCCGGGAGAGATCGGGGCAGGGGGGCAGGCCGAGGAAGGTCTCCGCCGCCGCGGCGCCGAAGAGCGCGCCGAGGTCCGGCCCGCCGCTCATCCCTGGGGCGCTTCGAGCTCGCGGACCCGCGCCTGCGCCTGCCCGAGCGCCTGCGTCGTCCGCTCCAGCCGCGCGGCGAGGAAGCGCATGACCTGGAGCGAGACTTCCGGGAATTCCGCGAGGAGCTTCAGGAACGCGTCCCGGTCGATCCGCAGCACCTCGAGGTCGGTCTTGGCGGCGATGGCGGCGGTTCGGGGGATGTCGCAGAGCACGGCCATCTCGCCGAAGACCTGTTTCGGCCCGATCACCGCCACCTCCCGCCGCTCCCCGCCGATGCGGATGAGCACGGAGGCTTCGCCGGTGATGGTGACGAAGGCGCTGTCCCCCTCGTCGCCCTGGTCGAAGAGCAGCTCTCCGGCCCGGTAGGTCAGGCTTTCGGACATGAAGGCGAGGAGCTGGAGCCGCTTCGGGGCGACGCCCTGGAAGATCGGCGTCTCCATCATCGACTCGACGGCTTTGTTAAGGCTCATGCGATCCTCCCCCGGCTCTTTTTTCCCCGCGCCTTATCCGGCGGCCTGCATCCGCTCCGCCGGCCCCTCGCGGAGGCCGCCATCCTGCTTCACCTCGATTATGTGGTCGAAACCCTCCGCCAGTTCCGGCGCCGCGAGGGCCATGACGAGGGTGCGGCCCTTCATCTCCTCGAGAATCGCGGCGCGGGCCGAGGCCTCCTCCGGCGCCGCCCCGACAGCGACGCCGTTCACGATCAGGATCTCGGTCCGCCGCAGAAGCCCGCGCACGAGCGCGGCGCGGCGGCGCGAGGCGGCCGAAAGCCCGCCGCCGCCCGGCCCGACCTGCGCGCCGAGGCCGACCGCCGTGATGCCGGGACGGAGGCCGCCGGCCTCGATCTCCCGCTCCAGGAACCCGTCGAACCGCCGCCATGCGCTGCGGCGGTTATAGCGGCGCTTGCCGTCGAGCAGGTTTTCCGAGACGGAGAGCGCGGGCGAATAGCGCTCGTCCCCGAAGCCGACGACGCGCGCGTCCCCCGCCAGTTTCGGCAAGAGGCGGGCGCGGGCGGCGAGGAGTTCCGCCTCCAGCTCGGCGTCCACCACATCGAGCCTGTCCCTCACCGGGACGAAGGCGAGGGCGAAGGAGAGGAGGATGCGGCGCGGCTCGTCCTTCGGCGCCCAGTCCGGCCGCTTCGCCGCCTCGACGATGCCGGCGGCGGCGAGGATGTCCTTCTTCGAATAGTCGGAGAAGGAATCGAGGAGGGCGCTCGACTCGTCCACCGCGCCGAGGAGTTCGACCAGTTGCGTCGCGATGCGGAGCCCGGCGCGAAGCAGCGGCTCCGTCGCCCCCGCCTCGTCCAGCAGGGCGACGACCGTCGCGTCCTCCGCATAATCCGCGATGCCGGCGCGGGCCTTGGCGGGCATGCCGAAGAGGACGTTCTCCAGCAGCGAGGCGTTCTGGTTGAAGGTCTCCGGCTCCCAGAATTCCACGATGTCGGCGATTTCCCGGTCCCCCGCCGCCGCCTCGCGCAGACGGTCCCGCGCGGCGAGGATGAGCGCGGCGAGGTCGGGATGCGCCTTCGGGTCCATCCGCGCCTGAAGGCCGAGATGGTAGAGCTCCTCCGCCAGCCCGACCTTCGCCGAGAGATCGAGGATCCGCTCCGTCAGGGCGGCCGCGTCCGCCACGCCGGCGGCGGCATAATCCGTCCAGTCGCCGAAGGGGTTGGCGGGGATGTTGCCGGTCCTTTCCGCCTCTTCCAGCCGGCGGCGCGCATCCTCCCGCTCGTCATCGGAGAGAAGCGCCGGGCTCTTGCGCAGGGCGTAGGTCAGATTGTCCTTCAGCGTGCCCGCGAAGAAGGCGGCGTCCGGCGAGACATAGGCGAGCGAGCGGGCGACGACGGGCATCGGCGCCTCGATCACCGGCGCGCCGCCGATCGTGGCGCGGCCCTGATCCGGCTCGACCAGCCCGGCCATGATCTTCAGCACGAGGTCGCGCCCGCCCTCCTCCCCGCCCGTCACGGCCGTCGCGCGGCCGGCGGGGGCTGCGCAGGAGGCGCCGTGGAGGCCGCTCGACGCCGGGCCGTGATTGACGCCGCGGAGCGCTACGTCGCCCTGCAGCCGCGCCTCCGGATCGTCGGCTCCGCCGCCGATCCGCGCCTCGTCATAGACGTCCTCGCCGGAGAAGTTCTCGACCACCATCTCGTAGCGGCTGTTGAGGTCGTTCCAGCGCTGGAAGTAGTTCAGGAGCTCCTTCCACGGCGCCGACACGTCCTTGTAGGCGGCGAGCACGGCGACGAGGCTGCCGAGCTCCAGATTGCCGTTGATCACCTGGATGCCGCCGAAGAGGTAGAAGGCGAAGGGCGTCAGGGCGATCATGAAATTGTTGAGCGCCTTGATCAGATACTTCCGGTTGAAGATGTCGAGCCGGATCCGGTAGCTCTCGAACAGGCGGTCGCCGACGAGGGCGAGATGCCAGCGCGCGGTGCCGGAGGTGTGGATTTCCTCCATCGCGCCGACGCTCTCGCCGATATTGTCCGCGATCCTGCGGACATTGGCGACGCGCTCCTTGTTCAGGCGCACGACCTTCTTCTGGAGCTTCGGGATCAGCCAGGCCTGGACCGGATAGAGCGCGATGGCGGCGGCGCCGAGGAACGGGTCCTGCATGAAGATGAAGACCATGTAGACGAGCAGCATCCCGCCCTGCCAGACAGGGGTGGATATGACCTCCCCGAAAAAGCCGGAGAGCGCGTCGATCTCCCCCATCACGGACTGCACGATCTCGCCCTGCTTCATGTGCTGGAAGCGCTTGATCCGGAAGCGCAGCACGGATTCGTAGAGCTTGAAGCGGAGCCGGCGCATCTGCCGCTCCGAAGTCAGGCCGATCTGGTTGTTGAGGACGAATTTCAGCCAGTTGTTCAGCACGATCATCGTGATGAAGATCATGCAGAGCGCCACCAGATAGGTGACCTGGTCCATGCTCGTCCAGAAGAACTCGGTCGGGAACTGCACCGGCTCCTTGCCGGCGCCGAGCGCGTCGTTGACGATGATCTTCGGGATTTCGAGGCTGATATAGATGACCGGGAAGGTCATGAAGGTCACGATCAGGGTCTTGATCGTGTCCAGCTTGCCGTGCTTCCAGACGAAGCCGACGAGGCTCTTCTCCATGCCGCCCCCCTCAGATGACCCGGTCAGTAGTGGCGCATGGCGCGGGGCCGATCAACGGCTCATGCGGCCTTGACCTTCGCAGCGCGGAAGGAAAGCTCCATCCCGTCCCGCCCGGCGAAGGAGAAGGGGGCGGTCTCCTTCAGCCGCCTCTCGATCTCGGCGATCTGCGCGTCCGTCCGTGTCGGGTTGTGGTGGAAGAGCGCGAGGCGCTTCGCCCCGGCGAGCGCGGCCAGTCGCACCCCCTCGTCCGGCGTCGAATGGCCCCAGCCGACGTGGTTTGGGTATTCGGCGGCCGTGTAGGCGCTGTCGTAGATCGCGAGGTCCGCGCCGTCCATCAGCTCCAGCACGTTCTCGTCCGTCTCGCCCTCGACATGTTCGGTGTCGGAGCAATAGGCGATGGAGACGCCGAGCGCCTCGACCCGGTAGCCGGTGCAGCCGCCGGGATGGTTCAGCGGGCGGGTGACGATCGTCACCTCGTCGTTCAGCTTCATTCGGCCGTGCGGATCGGGCTGGAAATACTCGATCTCCGCGCCCAGCATCGCCTCCTCCACCGGGAAGAAGGGGCGGCAGAAGAGCCGCGGCATCAGCAGGCGCATGTCGTGCGGCTCGCAGGCGCCGAGGCGGAATTTCTGACCCGGAATGAAGATCGGCGTGAAGAAAGGCAGGCCGCAGACATGGTCGAAATGCGGATGGCCGAGGAGGATCACCGTCTCCCGGTCGTCCGGCTCCTCCATCATCCGGTTGCCGAGCCGGCGGATGCCCGAACCGCAATCGAGGATGATCCGGGTCGAGGCCGTGAGGATTTCGAGGCAGGGGGTGTCGCCGCCGTAGATCACGGTGTCCGGGCCCGGGGAGGGCAGCGAGCCCCGGACGCCCCAGAACCTGAATCGGACGTCGGCGTCGCTCATAGGTCTCGTCCAGTCCTTCATCGCGGTCTCCGGCACGTCCCCTCCACCGGCCTCATCATGCGCGCCCGGATGCGCCGCGCCCGGGCAGCCCCCACTCCCCCGTAAGCGAACGATATGGGAAGGATGCGGCGAAATAAACCCGCGGCTGCGGCCTTCCATGCGCCCGATGTGCGTAATCCGTCACCAACGCGGGCCCTTTCCCTTCAGGCTTTCGGCCAGGTAGTCGACGAAGACGCGCAGTTTCGGCTGCGGGAACCGCCCCGCCGGGTAGACGGCGTAGATGCCGATGGGCGGCGGCTGGTGGCGCGGCAGGACTTCCACGAGCGCGCCGGAGGCCAGCAGGTCCGAGACGATGAAATGCGGGCCGAGCACGATGCCGAGCCCTTCCGCCGCCGCGCCCGCCAGCGCGTCCCCGTTGTTGACGGAGAGGCGCCCGCCGATCCGCACCGGCCGCTCCTCCCCATTCGCGGCGCGGAGGCGCCAGACCGGGCCGGAGGCGTTGTTGGTGTAGTGGAGGAGATCGTGGTCGGAGAGGTCGTCGATCGTCTCCGGCGTGCCGCGTCGGGCGAGATAGGCGGGGGAGGCGACGAGGATCAGGTCCGTCTCCGCCAGCTTCCGCGCGATGAGCGTGCTGTCCGGCAGGTCGCCGATCCGGATCGCGAGATCGTATCCTTCCGCCACCAGCTCCACGCGCCGGTCGTCGAGCTGGAGCCGGGCGGAGACGGCGGGGTAGCGGCAGAGGAAGCCGGAGACCGCCGGCGCGACATGGCGGAGGCCGAAGGAGAGCGGGGCGGAGATCTTCAGTTCGCCCGTCGGCGCGTCCTGCATCGCGGCGGCCATCGCGTCCGCCTCATGGGCGGCGGAGAGCACGTCCCGCGCCTTGTCGAAATAGGCGAGGCCGATCTCCGTCGGGCTCACGCGCCTTGTCGTCCGCGTCAGGAGCCGGGCGCCGAGCCGCGTCTCCAGCGAGGCGACATGTTTGGAGACGGCGGATTTCGAGAGGCCGAGCCGCTTCGCCGCCTCGGTGAAGCCGCCAAGCTCCACCACGCGCGTGAAGATCTCCATCTCGGTCAGGCGGTCCATCGCCCCTCCCTCGCCCCGGTGATGGACGGTAA
>JAUHWJ010000146.1 GCA_030424705.1 Alphaproteobacteria bacterium
GCATACGACCTTCTCGATCGTGCGGCGCGGGGCGGTCTGCTCGCGCCGGAGGCTGCGGACGGCTATCGGGAGGTACTGACAGTCTACGGGAAGCCGGGGGCCGAGGGGGCGGACCATCTCCTGGCGGACATCCGTGTCGGGCGCGGCGAGGTCACGGTCAACGGCGCGCCGCTTCGCTAGCGCTATTGCCGCCGGGCGGGCGCCCCTCTTCGGGCATCGCTTCCGCGACCTCCCGCAACTCGACGAGGAGAGCGAGCAGCGCCGCCATCTTCTCGGCGCCGAAGGCCGCCTCGATCCCGGCATAGATCGCCTCGGAGGCGCCCGCCATCCGGTCATGCAGAGCGCGTCCTGCGCCTGTCAGCGCGACGACATGGCGGCGGGCATCCTCCGCCTCTTCGGCCCGGATCAGGCCGCGCGCCTCGAGCGCACGGAAGATGCGCGTCAGCGAGGGGGGCATGATGACGCAGCGGGCGGCCAGCGTCTTCGAATCGAGGGGGCCGGAATCGGCCAGCGCCCGGATCACTCGCCATTGCTGGATCGTGAGCCCGTGCGCGTCCACATGCGGCTTGAAGCGGCGCATCGTCGCCTCCCGCGCGCGGAGAAGGGCGATGGGAAGCGACTTCTCGTAGCCGCGCAGCTTTCTTTCCGAGCCTTCCGTCATGGGCCGACCTTTTCGCGCCATCTGTCGGCGTTCCCTGCTATCGGAAAGCGGCTCAGCGCCGCGCGCGGAGGAGTTCGGCTCCGTCCGCGCCGCGGAGGACGAGCGCATCCTCCACAATGTCGAATGACGCGGCCGCTTTGAGCGCGGCGCCAAAGGCGCGCTCGCGCGCCATGAGGTCTTCGGCGCAGGCCATCATCGTCATGCCGGCGCCGGAGAAGGAGAGCCCCTCTCCCGTCAGCGCGAAGCCGGCGAAGTACCGGTTGCAGCCGGCGAGGCCGGCGACCCGGCCCTCCTCGAAGAAGAGCAGCGTCGGGAGGCCCTCGCCCGAGACCGGCGCGCCGCCGATCTCCGCCACGGTCCATTCCCCGCCCAGCAGGAGGTCGAGCGGCCTGCCGCCACAGCCGCCGAGGCGCCGTCCATCCGTTTCTACCGAGACGGCGAAGGGATGCGGCATACCGGTCGCATCGTCGCGGCAGAGTTCTTCCGAGATGCGGACCGTGGCACCGAGCGCGTCGGAGACGATCACCGTCTCCCCGTCCGGCCCGATCCCGGGCGGCGGCAGCGGCGCGGCGCGGCGTTTGGCTCCGTAATCGAGCGTCAGCGCCGCCTCCCCGCCCCGGATGGCGAAATCCCATCCGGGCTCGTTCCCGCCGGCGCGGAACTCCGGCGCGGGAAGGGGGGCGACCGCGCATTCCGGCAAGGCCTCCCCCGCGAGCGAGACGAGCGCCGACCCGCCCTTCGACCAGAAATATGTCTCCGGATCGCCCTCCAGCGCATATTGCGCGCCCGAAGCGGCCGGAACCGGCGCGAGGCGATAGCGGTCGCCCCGCGCCTCGATGACCACGGCGCCTTTGTCGACGCCGACGAGAACCTCCTCCGTTCCGCAGCGCATCCGGCTGACAAAGGCCATCGGCGAGAAGGGTTCGAGCGTCACTCGGAGCGCGTCGACCGGCCCGGATAGGGGAATCGCCGCCGGCGGCGAGAGCCAGCGCGTCTCGCCGTCCAGCCGGATCGCCGCGCGCAGCGTTCCCCCTTCGGGCGGCGCGGCGAGCGCGAAGGGAAGCGGGACCTGGCGACCCGCGGTCGGCTCCCGCATCTCTGAAAAGAGCGCGCCGGCCGCGTCCCGCGTCTCCACAACCAGCATGGCGGAGTCCGGCACGGCGATGCGGGCGACAAAGGCCGCCTCTCCGCGCAAAACGCGCTCCTCCGCGCCCGCATATAGCGCGACGAAAGCGGCGAAAGCGAAGGCGAGGCGGGCGAGGCGCATGGCGTCTCCTTTCACCTGTTAAGTATGGGGCCGGGCGCCCGGCGCTTCAATGCGCGCGGCCTCGCATCCCGGAGGGGAGAGCGCTACGGTGCTCATGCGCCCGGTTCGCGGGCGGATGCGAAGGGACAGGCGGATGCGCGAAGCGAGAGAAGAGACCGCCGGAGGCGCGGGGCCCCTGAACCGCGCCCCGCGGCTCGCCGTCCTTATCGACGCGGACAACGCCAGCCCGAAGATCGCGGGGGACCTCTTCCGCGAGATCGCGAAGATCGGCGAGGCGAGCGTCCGCCGGATATATGGCGACTTCTCCTCGGGCCAGCTCGCCTCCTGGCTCAAGGTGCTGCCAGAGCACGCGATCCTCCCGCAGATGAACCAGGCGAACACGACGGGCAAGAACGCCTCCGATATCGCCCTCGTGATCGACGCGATGGACCTCCTCCATACCGGGCGCTTCGACGGGTTCTGTCTCGTCTCTTCAGACAGCGACTTCACGCGCCTCGCCGCGCGCATCCGGGAGCAGGGCGTGGCCGTCTATGGCTTCGGGCAAGAGAAGACGCCGAAGAGTTTCGTGCAGGCATGCCAACGCTTCATCTACACGGAAAATTTCGTGGTCAGCGAAGCGCCTTCATCGCCCGGCGAGGCGCAAGGCGAGGCGCCGAAGCGGCCCGGCGGGCGGAAGTCCCCCGAGGATGCGATGCCGCTTTTCATCAAGGCCATGGGGGAATTGGCGGAGGACAGCGAATACGTCCATCTCGGCGCGCTCGGGCAGCTCATCGCCAACATGGAGCCGGATTTTGACCCGCGGAGCTATGGCTGCGCGAAGCTTTCCAGCCTCGTGGAGAAGACGGGGCGGTTCGAGATCGAGCGGAATGACGGGTTCGGCGTCCAGATCAGGTTACTTCCGAAACCGAAGCCGCGGAGGGGCTGAGCATGAAGACGGCGCTCGTCACAGGCGCAGCGCGGGGCATCGGCCTCGCCATTGCGCGGCGTTTCCTCGCCGAGGGCTGGCGCGTCCTGATGCTGGACCGGGCGGCGGAGACGCTCTCCGCCGCGCATCGCGCGCTCGCCAGCAATGCGGCGCATATGATTCACGCCGACGTCTCCCGCCCTGATGACGCCGCCCGCGCGATCCGGGAAACGGAGGCGCTGGCCGGGCGGCTCGACGCATTGGTGAACAACGCCGGCATCGCCGATTTCGGCCCGATGCTCGAGACGAGCTTCGAGACCTGGTCGGAGATCATGGCGGTCAACCTCGGCGGCCCGTTCCTGATGACGAACGAAGCCGCACCGCTTCTCTCCGCCGATGGCGGCGGGGCGGTCGTCAACATCGGTTCGATCTCGGGCCTGCGCGCCTCGACGCTCCGCATCGCCTACGGCACGTCGAAGGCGGCGCTGACGCATCTGACGAAGCAGCAGGCGGTTGAGCTTGCCGGCATGGGCGTTCGGGTCAACCTCGTCGCGCCCGGCCCTGTCGAAACGGAGATGGCGAAGAAGGTGCACAGCCCGGCGATCCGAAAGGATTACCATGATGCGATTCCCCTCGCGCGTTATGGCGCGGAGGAGGAGATCGCCGCCGCCGTCTTCTTCCTCGCCTCGCCCGAGGCCTCCTTCGTCACAGGGCAGGTCCTCGCGGTGGACGGCGGGTTCGACGCGGCGGGGATCGGCCTGCCGACGCTGCGCAAGGGCTGACAGGCGGAACTTGCAGCCTTGCACGCCCCGCGCGCATGGGGGCGGGATTTCCCTTGCTCGCGGAACCCGCTCCTATACCGTTAACCATGTCAGGGGCGCTCGCCCCGCAGGCGAAACGGGGAGGGGAACATGGCGAAAGCGAAAGACGAATACGGGCAGACGCCCTGGGAAGGACTGAAGCCGACGCCACCGGCGGATTTCGCGCAATGGCCATTCTACTACGCCTCGCTCCAGTGCAACTGGGTCTACTGGTACGCCGATCTCGACGTCGCGCGCGGCTATGTCGAGGATTCCGGCGGCAAGCCGACCGGGCTTCGCGCCGCGCGCTTCCCCGTCGCGCAGGGCAAGAAGACGGTGGACAAGGCGGTCGTCCTCCTCAACTTCCAGCGCTACACGGCGCATTACACCAACGCGCTCGGCACGACCAACGAGGTCGAGTTCAACGTCGTCGCCTATCCGGAGAACCGGGCGCCGGGCGTGCCCTACATGCCGCTCGAACGCTTCCTGAACGGCAAGGACCAGACGAAGACGCTCGGCCATCTCCGCCTCCATGTCGCCGCGGACAACGCCATCGCGGTCAAGGCGGGGCGGGAGGTGTTCGGGGAGCCGAAATTCGTCGGCCAGTTCGTCTACGAGGCGCCGACGCTGAACGGCCCGCCCTCGGCGGACTGGAAGGTGCGGCTGGTGAACCCGGAGAATGCGGACGAGTTCGTCTATGACATGGACGCCGATTTCGCCGGCCTGCCCTTCTGGCCGACCAACTGCACTCCGATCCCAGAATTCGCGCTCGGCCTCGGCCGCACGGTGATGACGCGCTGGACCATCATGGGCCAGTTCATGACCGCGATTCTGGAGGAGAAAGAGGACCAGAAGCGCGTGAAGCTCAAGATCGGCGCCAACGATTTCTCCATGACCGAGGACATGCGCGCCCTGATCGGGGAGAAGAACCGCGCCGTCGCGGCGCAGAGCTTCACCTCCCTCCCGGCCTGCGCGGAGCCCGAAGGGTTCTACATCGACGCGATGGACCGGAGCGGGATCTATGGCTGAGCGAGGGCACAGGGACGGATTCGTCGCGCTCTCCGCCGCGCTGACGGGATATGATTCCGCCGCGCTCTGGGCGACGGGTTGCCTGCCGGAATATCGCCGGCAGGTCGCCGCCGTCGCGGGGCCGGCGCTCATGGCGCGGCTCGACGGGGCGGGGATGGACCTCGCCACCCTGCCGCCGGGGCCGGCGCGAGACGGGGCGGCGCGCGAAATGGTGCTCGCGGACCCCGATCTCGGCGCGCTCGCCCGCTCTCTCATCCAGCTCTGGTATCTCGGCCAGTGGACCCCGATGCCGGCCGACTGGGTGGAGCGGAACGGCGCGCGGCGGGAGGATGTCGCCCGCATCCTCTCCCCCCGCGCCTATCGCGAGGGGCTGGTATGGGACGCTATCGGCGCGCATCCGATGGGCGCGAAGCAGCAGGGCTTCGGCGCCTGGGCCGAAGAGCCGCCCGTAGCGCCGGAGGACGCGCGATGAGCGAAGCGCGCTACGATGCGGTGATCGTCGGCGGCGGCATGTCCGGCGCGCTGATCGCGAAGCGGCTGACGGCGGAGGGCCGGCGCGTCCTGATACTCGAGGCGGGGGCGGACGGCGGCGCGGAGCCCTCGACTTATCGCGCCTATCACACGACCTATCAGCTGAACCCGATCAAGGTTCCGAACTCGCCCTATCCACAGAACCCCTCCGCCCCCTCCCCGACCGTGCTCGACATCGGGCCAATCGCGCCCGGCGCGCCCGATACGGCGGGTTATTTCGTGCAGAAGGGCCCGCGCCCATTCCGGTCGGACTATCTCCGCGCCCTCGGGGGGACGACGCTGCACTGGCTCGGCACCTGCCTCCGGATGCAGCCGAGCGACTTCCGCACCGCGACCGAGTTCGGGCGGGGCGACGACTGGCCGCTCTCCTATGACGATCTCGCGCCCTGGTACGAACAGGCGGAATGGGAGATCGGCGTCTCCGCCGACAAGGAGGACAACGCCTTCCACGGCATCGACTTCCCGGAGGACTACGACTTCCCGATGGAGGCGATTCCGAAATCCTTCGTCGACCGCTGGTTCGAGGAGGGCGTGCGGGGCATGTCCGTCCGCCTCTCGGGCGGGGAGGAGCGGGAGCTCTTCGTCGCGGGCACGCCTGTTGGCCGCAACTCGATACCCCGCCGGGGGCGCTACCGGGTCGGCGGGTCGGAGGTCTGCGACTACGAGGCGGCGGGGGCGACCGGCCCCTACGCCTTCCAGGGCCAGCGCTGCGAGGGCAATTCCTCCTGCATCCCGCTCT
>JAUHWJ010000147.1 GCA_030424705.1 Alphaproteobacteria bacterium
CTGGCGAAGCTTGGCGCCTCGACCGTCTCGCTTCCCGGCGCGCAGATCTACGAGAACCTCGTCTCCGGCTCCATCGAGGCGACGGAATGGATCGGGCCCTATAACGACTACTTCATGAAGTTCTACGAGGCCGCGAAGTACTACTACACCGGCGGGATGCACGAGCCGGGGACGGCGGCAGGGCTGGGGATGAACGCTTCCTGGTACGGCTCGCTCTCCAACTGGGAGAAGCATGTCATCCGCGCGGCCTGCCTCGAGGAGAACGGCAACGCCTATGACGAGCTCTCGGCGCTCAACGGGACCTATCTGAAGCGGATGATCGAGGAGAACGGCGTTCAGGTCCGCGCCTTCAACGACGATCTCTGGGACGCGTTCGGAGACGCGGCTGCGGAAGCCTACGCGGAAGTGCGGGCGCATTCCGATCTCGCCGCGCGGATCGACGACAGCTACCAGTCCTTCCTCCGGACGGTCGGCGCCTCGGCCTCCCAGTTTGAGGGCACGTTCCTGAGGCAGCGCAACCGGGTTCTCGGGATCGCCTGAGGCGGCGGGCGGGGCGGCGCCGCGTGCGCCGCCTCGTTCGGACCGTCCTGTGAGATAGGTCGCATTGCGGGAAACGCGGCTTTGCGGCGGGCTGCGCGGGCGTCTATCTTCCCGGCAGGAGGGTTCTGGGGATGCCGCAGGGCGAGATCACGGCCGCATATGAGACGCAGCCGGCCTGCGCATGCGCGCTTTGCGGAGCCGCCTCCCCCCTCGGCGAGCAGACCGCGCGCGCGACCTCCGCGCCGGTAGACGCCGCGATCTTCGACGCGGACCAGGCGGTCGACGGCCTCCTTTCCGGCGTAAAATGGGCGATGACCTCGCTCACCTTCAGCTTCCCCGACTCCGCCTTCGACTACGCCTATCGCGGCTATCTCAACGTCCGCGACACGTTCGCCCCGGCGACGGAAGGCCTCGCCGAGGCCGCGCGGGCCGGCTTCGCCTTCTACGCCGAGGTCAGCGGGCTCGACTTCACCGAACTGAACGGCGCCGCCGATGCGGAGGCCGACCTGATGATCGGCCGCTCCTCCGCGCCCGGCACGGCCTTCGCCTATTTCCCGTTCTCGGGCGACGAGGGCGGCGACGCCTGGTTCAACCGGAACGACTACAACGACCCGGTCTCCGGCAGCTACGCCTGGGCGACGGTGCTGCACGAGATCGGCCATGCGCTCGGCCTGAAGCACGGGCACGAGACGGGCGGCGCGGGCGCGGTGCCCTATGCGTTCGACAGCCATGAGTTCACGCTCATGACCTACCGTTCCTATGTCGGCTCGTCGGGGAGCGCCTATACGAACGGGTCCGCCAGCGGGCCGCAGACGCCCATGATGCTCGACATCGCGGCCATCCAGCGGCTCTACGGAGCGAATTTCGAGCATCGGGTGGGGGACGACGTCTACGCCTTCACGCCAGATTCCGGGCGCATGGCGGTCAACGGCGTTCTTCAGGAGGAGACGCGGGGCGATATCGTCTTCCGCACGATCTGGGACGGGGGCGGGGAGGATCTCTACGACTTCTCGGCCTTCGACCGCGCGCTGGCGATCGACCTCGCGCCCGGCGGCTTCGTCGATCTCGACCCGGGCGGGACGGCGCAGCGCGCCTTTCTGGGCGGCGGGGTCCATGCGCGCGGGCATGTCTTCAACGCGCTCGAATTCGAGGGGGACGCGCGCTCCCTGATCGAGCACGCAAGAGGTGGCGGCGGCGCGGACCTCATCCTCGGCAATCGCGCAGGCAACCGGCTGGAGGGGCTGGGCGGGGACGATTCGCTCGATGGTCTCGCGGGCTCGGATACGCTTGTCGGCGGGGCGGGGGCCGATCTCTTCCGCTTCGATCTCGGCGTTTCGGCCTTCGGCGACGTGGACCTTATCCTCGATCTCGATTTCGGAGAGGGGGACAGGCTGGAGCTGCTGGGCCTGCCGGAGGAGAGCATCGCGGGCTCCTTCTTCTTCGGGCCGGGCGGCGGGGCTACGATTTCGAGCCTTGAGGACCTGCAGACGCTCTCCGGCGCCGGGGGCTTCACCCTCGCGGAGGCGGAGGCGGGGGCGGCGGCGCTCGTGCTCTCCGCGGAGGCGCTGAGCCAGACGATCATCCTTGGCGCGATCGCCTTCGCCGATCTCTTTCCGGCCCCGATGGAGCCCGAGGCTGAAGGCGCCGCCGATTTGGACGTCGCGTCCGAGGAAGCGCCCGCGGCGGACCCGGAGGGACCGAGCGAGGCGGCGCCTCAACCTGAGTCGCTTGTAGAGGTGGCCCCTGCAGAGCCGGACCCGACAGTCGAGCCGTCGCCGGAGGACCCGTCGGACGTACTCGTGACGGTAGAGCCAGAGCCGCCGGCCGACCCGAAGGCGGGGGACCCGGCGGATGAGCCTCGGGCCGAGCCCACGCCTGTTCCGCCGGCTCCGGTTCCCCCGGTCCGGACCCCGATCGAACCGTCGCATCGCGACTCCGACCTTTCCATCCTCGCCGATCCTGGCGACGACGCGCCGGCGCCCGTCCGCATCCGCGGAGCCGCGGCGGACGAGACGCTGACGGGCGGCGCCGGCGATGAGGTCATCGCCGGGCGGGGCGGCGACGACCGGATGCGCGCGCGGGGCGGCGATGACACGGTGAAGGGCCAGGCCGGGGCGGACACGCTGAACGGCGGCGCGGGCGACGACCTTCTGAGAGGCGGCGCCGATTCAGACCGGATCCTCGGCGCCGCGGGCGGCGACCGGCTCTTTGGCCAGCGCGGAGACGACAAGCTGCGCGGCGGCGGCGGGGACGATGCGCTTCGCGGCGGAGCGGGGGCGGACAGCCTCTGGGGCCAGGCCGGGGATGACGAGCTGACCGGCGGCGCCGGCCGGGACCGCTTCTTTTTCCGCCCGGGCGGCGGCGACGACCTCGTCACGGATTTCACGCAGGGCGCGGACCGGATCGTCATCGCCGGCCCCGGCGCCGCCTTCGGCGCGCTTCAGATCGAAGCGGCCGCGGAGGGCACCATGATCCGCTTCGCGGACTATTCCGTGACGCTCGCGGGCGTCGAGGCCGCGGCGCTTTCGGCGGATGATTTCCTGTTCTGAAGCGCCTCAGTCCGGCGAGACGGGGGTCGGGTCCGGCTTCTGCAGTTCTTCCACAGGAAGCCGATCCGGCGCGTTCGTGAGACGCCAGGCGCCGCCGCGGAAATACTCGAACGGCGTGAACTTCGCCTTGTAGTCCATCTTGCGGGAGCCGGGCACCCAATAGCCGAGATAGAGATAGGGCAGGCCCGCCTGCCGGGCGATGGCCACATGGTCGAGGATCATGTGCACACCAAGGCTGCGGGAGGCGAGATCAGGCCGGAAGAAACTGTAGACCATCGATAGCCCGTCCGCCATCACGTCGGTCAGGCACGCGGCGATGAGCCCGCCGGCATCCGCGTCGTGATACTCGATCACGCGCGTGCGCACCGTCGTCTCCTCGATCATCGCGGCGAATTCGCAGATGTCCATCTCCGCCATGCCGCCATCGGCGTGGCGCGAGCCGAGATAGGCGCGGAAGAGCTCGTATTGCTCCTCCGTCGCCCAGGGCGCGCAGGTTCGCCGTTCGACCGCCCGGTTCGCCTTCAGCACGCGGCGTTGGGAGCGGCTCGGCTCGAACGAGGCGACCGGGATGCGGACGGAAAGGCAGGCGCCGCATTCCGAACAGGCCGGGCGATAGGCGACGGACTGGCTGCGCCGGAACCCGCGGAGCGAGAGCGTGTCGTTCATCCGCCGCGCATCGGCGCCGCGCAGCGTCGTGAACAGCTTCCGTTCCTGCCGACCGGGGAGGTAGGGGCAGGGCTGGTTCGCCGTCAGAAAGAACTGCGCGGTGATGTTCTGGTTCAGATGGGTCATTCAGGCTTCGGACGGGCGGTGACGCGGCGAGAGGAAGGTATCAACGCTTCAAGCCTCTGTCACGCCGGAGAATTGATCATGGTTGAGCCAAATGGAAGGTCATGCAGGCCCCGGCCCATGGCCGAGCCGGCCATCAGGATCGCGGAGACGAGAAGGAGCGGCGCGATGGCGACGAAGACGTAGAAGAGAAGCGTGTGGCCGATCGCGTGGGGCAGGTCGAACCTGTCCCCGTCCCGCCGCCTGAGCTCTATGGCGGTAAGGCGCATGCCCCAGGTGGCGGAGCGGTTCGCGAGGGTCGAGACGCGGTAGATCAGGTCCGTCGCCGCGACGACGAAGCCGAGGAGAAGGAGGCCCAGGCCGAGCGTCAGGAGGCCGACGAGCAGGGCGAGACCCCAGACGATGACGAGATCGAGAATGAATGCGAAGAGCCGGCGCGCCGGAACGCCCGCATAGAAGCGGCGCTCCGTCTCCGGATCCGGGAGCCCGCCCCGCCCTTCCAGCCAGCCCGCCACGCCTTCGTTCATCGCCATGCGTTCTTCCTTTCGCCTGTCACCGGGCAGATGGCCCCGGGGGCGGGCAGACGCAAGTCAGGGTGTCGCGAGCGGGATGGCGCCGGCGGCGCCGCAGATCGCGGGATCGGGCGGGTGCGCCGCATCTTCCGTCCGGCCGGAATAGGGAATGGCGGAGAGGACGGCGCGGATCGCGGCGATGCGCGCGCGGCGCTTGTCGTCCGCCCGGATCACCGTCCAGGGCGCGACGCCGCTGTCGGTGCGGCGGAACATCTCCTCGATCGCGGCGGAATAGTCCGACCAGCGGTCGAGAGACTGGTAGTCGATGGGCGAGAGCTTCCACTGGCGGAGCGGATCCTCCTCCCGCGCGAGAAAGCGGGAGAGCTGCTCGGCGCGGCCCACGGTCAGCCAGAACTTGAAGAGGCGGATGCCGTCATTCACCAGCATGTCCTCGAATTCCGGGGCCTGGTGGAAGAAGATCTCGCGCTCAGCATCGGTGCAGAAGCCGAAGACGCGCTCGACCACGGCGCGGTTGTACCAGCTTCGGTCGAAGAACACGATCTCGCCCGGGCCGGGCAGGTGCTGGATGTAGCGCTGGAAATACCATTGCCCGCGCTCCGTGTCTGAGGGTTTCGCGAGCGCGACGATGCGCGCGCCGCGAGGGTTCAGGTTCATCGTGAAGCGCCGGATGGCTCCGCCCTTGCCCGCCGCGTCCCGCCCCTCGAAAACCAGAGCGATGCGCTCGCCCGTCGCCTTGACCCAGGACTGCAGCTTGACGAGCTCGATCTGAAGCGCGTCGAGCTCGCGGTCATAGGCCTTCTTTTTCATCCGGTCCGGGTGGGGATAGCCGGCATCTAGGAACTCGTTGGACTTGGCGAGCTGAATGGCTTTGCGGATGGAATTCGGGGCCCGCTTCTCGAAATAGTTCCTGATCTCGCCCATCGGCCCGCATCTCCTTGCAGCGTCCGGTGAAAGAATGACGCCGGCGGACGCGCCCGTAAAGGCTTGGGCCCGACCGGCCGCAGCGCGAATCATTTACATAACCGGAAATATGGTTATGTTGACCGCATGACTGAGACAGCCCGTCATGCCCGCGCGCTCGCCGCCCTCGGCCACGAGGCGCGCCTTTCGATCTTCCGCCTCCTCGTGAAGGCGGGGGAGGATGGGCTTAGAGTCGGCGATATCGGCGAGCATCTCGGCCTCGCGCCCTCCACGCTCGCTCACCATCTCTCAACGCTCGTCGATGCGGGGCTGGTTCTGCAGGAGCGTCGGGGGCGGGAAGTGTTCAACAGCGTCGATTTCCCGGCCATGCGCCGGGTGCTCGGCTTTCTCACCTCGGAATGCTGCGCCGGACTCGCCATGAAGCCGGCGGAGAGCGCCGCATGAGCGCTCTATTTCGCCCAGAAACAACCGGAATCCCGGAGATTTGGAAATGACCGACGCCTCCCTTCCCGTTCCCGGCCCCTTCGCCGCCGTGCGACGCGTC
>JAUHWJ010000148.1 GCA_030424705.1 Alphaproteobacteria bacterium
CGATCCAGTTCTCCCTCGGCATCCTTGCGGAGGCCGCGCTCTCCTATATCGGCCTCGGCGCGCAGCCGCCGACGCCCTCCTGGGGGCGGATGCTGGCGGAGAGCCAGACGCTGATCTACTCGAACCCCGCCCTCGCCTTCTATCCCGGCCTCGCCATCGTGCTGACGGTGCTGGGGTTGAACCTGATGGGGGACGGGCTCAGGGACTGGCTGGACCCGCGGCTGAGGCGGCGATGAGGGCGGCGCTTTCATTCGGGGCCTGCCTTTCGGCGCTCTTCGTCGGCGCGGCGCTCGTCTCGTTCCTCTGGACCCCGCATGACGTCGAGGCGCTGGCGATCCGGAACAAGCTCCAGCCGCCCTCGGCCGATTTCTGGTTCGGGACGGACCAGCTCGGGCGCGACATCTTTTCGATGCTCATGGTCGGGGCCCGCACCTCCATCGCCGTGGCGGTGGTGGCGGTGGGGATCGGGATGATCTTCGGCGTGCCGCTCGGCCTCGCTGCGGCCGCGCGGCGCGGGGGGCTGCTCGACGAGGTCATCATGCGGATGAACGACCTCGTCTTCGCCTTCCCCTCGCTCGTGATCGCGATCCTCATCACCGCCGTCTTCGGCCCCTCGGCGGTCAACGCCATCATCGCGATCGGCATCTTCAACATCCCGGTCTTCGCCCGCCTCACGCGCGGGGCGGCGCTTTCCCTCTGGGCGCGGGATTTCGTGATGGCGGCGCGCGTGGCGGGGAAGGGCCGCGCGCGCATCTCGGCGGAGCATATCCTGCCGAACATCGCCAACCTGCTGATCGTGCAGGGGACGATCCAGTTCTCCCTCGGCATCCTGGCGGAGGCCGCGCTCTCCTATATCGGCCTCGGCGCGCAGCCGCCGACGCCCTCCTGGGGCCGGATGCTGGCGGAGAGCCAGACGCTGATCTACTCGAACCCCGCCCTCGCCTTCTATCCCGGCCTCGCCATCGTGCTGACGGTGCTGGGGCTCAACCTGATGGGCGACGGGTTGAGGGACTGGCTGGACCCGCGGCTGAGGCGGGCGCGATGAGAGGAGGAGCATCCGAATGCCGCTCGCGCCGGCCTCGAAGAGCGGGCTTCCAGTGGAAGCCCGCCGAGGCCGTCGGTCGGAGGCGCAAGCCGCAAACCGAGGGGCGCCAAGCCTTCCCGGAGGTCGAAGAGCCGGCCGTGACCGCCGCGGTGGGCGCGGACTCGCGCCCGCCGGGGGGCGGCGGGCGCGGGCGGATCAGCCACGTGTCTGATCCGCCGGGCGCCATCTTCGCTCGGCGTGAGACCGAGGAGGGTTGCGCATGACCCTCCTCTCGGTCGAAAATCTCACCCTCGCCATCAACCGCGCCCCGATCCTCGGCGGGATCTCCCTCGACATCCACGAAGGCGAGGTCTTCGGCGTCATCGGCGAGTCGGGCTCCGGCAAGTCGCTCACCGCCTATTCCGTCCTCCGCCTCCTGCCGGAAGGCGCGGAGACGGGCGGCGCGATCCGGCTGAACGGCGCCGATCTGCTCGCGAAGACGGAGGCGGAGATGCTCCGCATCCGCGGCGCGGAGATCGGCATGGTCTTCCAGGAGCCGATGACCGCGCTGAACCCGGTGCAGACCATCGGCGACCAGGTGGCGGAGACCGCCCTCATCCACGGCGCCGCAAGCAGGCGGGAGGCGAAGGCGCTGGCCCGCTCGATGCTTGACCGTGTGGGCCTCCCCGCCCCGCGCTTCTCGCTCGACCGCTATCCGCACGAGCTTTCGGGCGGGCAGCGCCAGCGCATCGTCATCGCGATGGCCATCGCGCTCCGCCCGAAGCTCCTGATCGCGGACGAGCCGACGACCGCGCTCGACGTGACGACGCAGGCGGAGATCATGGCGCTTCTCCGCGGGCTGGTGGACGAGTTCGGCATGGGGCTCATGTTCATCACCCACGATCTCGGCCTCGTCGCAGGCGCGGCGGACCGGATCGCGGTCATGCGCCGGGGCGAGATCGTGGAGGCGGGGGAGACGGGCGCGGTTTTCCGCGCGCTCCGCCACCCCTATACGCGCGCGCTCTTCGAAGCCTCCGCACACCGGCCCGAGGCCGCGCCCGCCGCCCCCGAGCCTGCGCCGGTGCTGGAGGTGAAGGGCGCGGTGCGCGAATACGCCCTGCGCCGCCCCTCCTTCTTCGCGAAGCCCGCCCGCCTCCGCGCGGTGGACGGCGTAAGCCTGACGCTCCGGCGCGGCGAGGTGCTCGGCCTCGTCGGCGAATCGGGCTGCGGCAAGTCCACCCTCACCCGCGCCATCCTCGGGCTCGAGCCGCTTCAGGCCGGGGAGGTCCGCGTCGGCGGCGCGCCCGTGACGCTCGACCCGCCGCGCGCCGTGCGGCGGAAGATGCAGGTGGTGTTTCAGGACCCTTACGGCAGCTTCAACCCGCGCTGGCGGGTGGAGCGGCTCGTGGCCGAGCCCTTCCACCTTCTCGACGATCCGCCGAAGGGCGCGGCGCGGCGCGAGAGGGTGGCGCGGGCGCTGGAGGAGGTCGGGCTCTCCCCCGCCGACAGTGAAAAATATCCGCACGAGTTTTCCGGCGGCCAGCGCCAGCGCCTCGCCATCGCCCGCGCGCTCATCATCGAGCCCGATCTCATCATCCTTGATGAAGCGGTGAGCGCGCTCGACGTCTCGATCCGCGCGCAGATCCTCGACCTGATCGCCGGCCTCCGCGCCCGGCTCGGCATCTCCTTCCTCTTCATCACGCATGACCTCACTGTGGTCCGGGCGTTGGCGGACCGGGTGATGGTTATGCAGGCCGGGCGGATCGTGGAGGAAGGGGAGACGGAGGCGCTCTTCCGCGCGCCCGCGCATCCCTATACGAAGGCGCTGATCGCAGCCGCCCCGGACGTGAAGGCGGCGCTCGAAAGGAGAACGCCATGAACGCCCATCCCGATCTCTGGTTCGGAGCCGACGCCGTCTATATCGGCGGGCGCTGGCGGGCGCCCGCGAACGGGGAGCGCCTTCCGCTCGAAAACCCCTCCGACGGCTCCGAGGTCGGCCAGATTGCGCGCGGGACGGCGGCGGATATCGACGCGGCGGTGGAGGCGGCGGAGGCCGCGCTGAACAGCGAATGGGGCCGGCTCACCGCCGCCGAGCGCGGGCGGCTGATGATGAAGATGGGCCGGCTCGTGCTGGAGCGGGCGGACGCGCTGGCGCGGATCGAGGCGGCGGATGTCGGCAAGCCGCTGAAGCAGGCGCGGGCGGACGCGGTGGCCCTCGCCCGCTATCTCGAATTCTACGGCGGCGCGGCGGACAAGGTGACGGGGGAGACGATCCCCTATCTCGACGGCTACACCGTCTATACGCTTCGCGAGCCGCACGGGGTGACGGGGCATATCGTGCCCTGGAACTACCCGATGCAGATCATAGGCCGCTCCGTCGGCGCCGCGCTCGCCATGGGCAACGCCTGCGTGCTGAAACCCTCGGAAGAGGCCTGCCTCACCGCCCTCGCCTTCGCGGCCATCGCGGAGGAGGCGGGGTTCCCCGCCGGGTCGATCAACGTGGTGCCGGGGCTCGGGGAGGAGGCGGGCGCCGCGCTCTCCGGCCATCGCGGGGTGAAGCACCTCTCCTTCACCGGGTCCGTCTCGGTCGGCCGGATGGTGCAGGAGGCCGCGGCGAAGCACATCGTTCCGGTGACGCTGGAGCTTGGCGGCAAGTCCCCGCAGGTCGTCTTCGACGACGCCGACCTCGAGAAGGCCCTGCCCTTCCTCGTCAACGCCGGCATCCAGAACGCGGGGCAGACCTGCTCCGCCTCCTCCCGCATCCTCGTCCAGCGCGGCGTGCATGACCGGCTGCTGGAGATGATGGCGGGCCGCTATTCCGCGCTCAAGGTCGGCCGCGCGATCGACGATCTCGATGTCGGGCCGCTGATCTCCGCCCGGCAGAAGCAGATCGTGGACGGCTACCTCGCCGCCGCCGCCGATCTCGAAACAGCCGCGCGGGGGGAGATCGTGGCGGGCGCGCCCGCGGGCGGGCATTATGTGGCGCCAACGCTCCTTTCCGGCGTCCGGCCGGACCACAGGCTGGCGCAGGAGGAGATTTTCGGCCCGGTGCAGGTGGTGATCCCCTTCGAGGACGAGGCGGAGGCCGTCTCCATCGCCAACGGAACGGATTATGGCCTTGTCGCCAGCATCTGGAGCCGGGACGGCGGGCGGCAGATGCGCCTTGCGAAAAAGTTGCGTGCGGGGCAGGTCTTCATCAACAATTATGGCGCGGGCGGCGGTGTGGAGCTGCCCTTCGGCGGCTCCGGCAAGTCCGGCCACGGGCGGGAGAAGGGGTTCGAGGCGCTCTACGGCTTCTCCGCGCTCAAGACGGTGGCGGCGCATCACGGCTGAGGCGACGGAAGCGGACAGGCCGTGCGTGTGACGTGAAGGCGACATGCGGGAGGCGCATTGTGACGAGGCGGATGAAACTGGCGGCGATGACGCTCGGCCTCTTCACGGCCTTCGCGGCGCCCCCTGCCCTTCTGCCGCCGGCCGCCTTCGCCGAGGGCGCCGGCGAAACGCAGCTCCAGACACGCGAGGCGCGGCAGGCGGAAAGGCAGGCGCAGCGGCAGGCCGAGAGGCAGGCGGAGCGCGAAGCAAAACGCAAGGCCGCCCGGCAGGCGGAGCGGCAAGCCCAACGTCAGGCGGAGCGGCAAGCCCAACGTCAGGCGGAGCGGCAAGCCGAACGTAAGGCTCAGCGGCAGGCCGAACGCAAGGCGCAGCGACAGGCGGAGCGTAAGGCGCAGCGGCAAGCGGAGCGGCGGGCCGCGCAATCCGCCGGCTTCCGCGAGGTCGACGCGCTCCGAAGCCCGCACCGGCCCGAGCGCGGAGACCCGGGCGGCGACGCGCCGGCGCCAGAGGCGCGGGTGCGCGTGGACGACAGGTCCGCGCGGGAAACGCGCGACAGGGACCGGGGGCGCGACAGGGACGGGGATCGCGACTGGAGCCGAGACCGCGACCGCGATCGCGACGCGCGCCACGGCCGGGACCGGGGCCGCGACTGGGACCGGGATCGCGAGAGGGACCGGCGGTGGGACAGGCCTCGCCACGGATACGACCGCTACAAGGTGGTGGACCGCCGCCCGCGCGGCTGGCGCCCCCATTATCACCGCCCGCCGCGCTGGCGCTCGCCGCATCCCTATTGGGGGGACTACCACTATTCCC
Organism: Alphaproteobacteria bacterium; assembly: GCA_030424705.1. Lineage (GTDB taxonomy): Bacteria > Pseudomonadota > Alphaproteobacteria > Rhodobacterales > Rhodobacteraceae > Pikeienuella. Next base: position 5,171 of record JAUHWJ010000148.1, read on the forward strand.
CGTTCTGGGGCTGGTACTTCACCGCGCCGCTCGCCTACTCGACGCTCGTCTATGTCGACGAGCGCCCGAGCGGCCCGACCTGCGAGGACGTCTACGCCGACGGGGACCGGCTGATCCTCTGCGACGGCGCGCTCTATCGGCCCGTGAGCTACCGGGAGCGGACGGTCTACGAGATCGTCTCCGCCGACCCGGAGATCGATCCGGGCTTCGGCGCAGAGACCGGGGCGGAGATCGGCGCGCCGCCTGCCCGCGCGCTCCAACTCGCCTCGCCCTTCATGCGCGGGGAGGATGTGGCGCGGCTCCAGCGGGAGCTGCGGGCCCTCGGCTATCTCCGGTCCGCGCCCGACGGCGTCTTCGGCCCGCAGACGGCCAGCGCCGTCCGCGCCTTCCAGCGAGACCAGGGCCTGCCTGCGGATGGGGTGGTGGAGGGGGAGACGGCGTTCCGCCTCGGCGTCTGACCGCCCTTGCATCCGCCGCCTGCCCGCGCTAGGGAGCGCCGGCTTCCGAACGGTTGAACGCGGCGCCTCTCGTATGCGGGCCGGAAGCCTCGTCGCCCGGCATTTTGAAGCGCGCATGACAGAGGTGAGACGCATGGCTCTTTACGAGCATGTCTTTATCGCGCGTCAGGA
>JAUHWJ010000149.1 GCA_030424705.1 Alphaproteobacteria bacterium
CCTCCGGCAGCTTCACCCAGAGGAAGATGCCGCCCGGCGGGCGGGAGAATTCGACGGAGGCGCCGAAATGCTCGTCGAGCGCGGCGATGAGCGCATCGAGCTTGGCCTCCAGCGCGCGGTTCAGCTTCGCGACATGGTCGTCGAAATGCGCCGCGCAGAATTCCGCCAGCACCATCTGTTCGAGCGCGCCGGAGCCGGCGTCATGCTTGGCGGAAAGGATGCGGGAGAGGATCGCCCAGGGCGCGACGATGTAGCCGACGCGGAGCGCCGGGGCGATGGACTTGGAGAAGGAGCCGACATGAATCGTCCTCTCCGGCGCGAGCGCGGCGAGCGCGGGCGGGCGTTCGCCGGACCAGATCAGGTCCGAATAGCATTCGTCCTCGAAGATCGGCAGCCCGTGCTCCCGGCAGAGCGCGGCGACGCGCTCCCGCCGTTCGAGCGGCATGATCGTGCCGGTCGGGTTGTGGACGGTCGGGATGATGTAGAGGAATTTCGGGCGCACCCCGTCCGCCTTCAGCCGCGCCAGCGCGGCGGCGAAGGCGTCCACGTCCATGCCCTGTTCGTCGACCGGAATCGTGACCATCCGCGCCCCGGCGCGCTGAAGCCGGGGGAAGATGCCGCCGTAATTCGATTCCTCGACGATCACGGTATCCCCCGGCGTCAGCATGGCCGCGTTCACGAGGTCGAGCCCCTGGAGCGAGCCGGAAGTGAGCAGGATCTCGTCCGGGTCGACGCTCATCCCCGCCGCGCGCTTCAGCTTCGCGGCGAGAAACTCGCGGAGCGGGCGATAGCCGAGCGGGCCGGATTGCAGGAAATATGTCCCGAGCGTCCGCCCCTCCCGGCCCAGCACGGCGTCCGCCGCGGCGCGCAGCGCCTCCACCGGCACGGAGGCCTCGTCATTGTGCCCGCCGACGAAGTTGAAGGGCGGGAACCCGCTCCAGCGCGGGCTCTCGGCCAGTTCGGGCCGGGCGAAGGCGGCGATATCGAAGTTCATGGCGCGTCTCCCTTTTTTCTTGGCTTGTAGGGCTCCATGCCCGCGCGCGCGAGGCTGTCGGCCCGTTCGTTCTCCTCATGCCCGGCATGGCCCTTGACCCATTTCCAGGTCACGGAATGGCGGGCCTGCGCCGCGTCGAGCGCGCGCCAGAGGTCTTCGTTCTTCACCGGCTTCCGGTCGGCCGTCTTCCAGCCGTTCCGCTTCCAGCCGTGGATCCACTGGGTGACGCCGCCCTTCACGTAATTGGAATCGGTGACGACCGTGATCTCGGTCGGCTTGCCGAGCGCGTTCAGCGCCTCGATGGCGGCCATGAGCTCCATGCGGTTGTTGGTCGTGTGTGCCTCCCCGCCTTTCAGCTCGCGCTCCCGCACCACCGCGCCGTCCTTCCGCGCGACGAGGAGCGCGCCCCAGCCGCCGGGGCCGGGATTGCCGGAGCAGGCGCCGTCCGTATAGGCGATGAACTCAGCCATCGGCCTTCCGGCAGAAGATGTGCATGACCTGCTCGGGCACGCCGTCATAGCCGCCGCCCTGCTTCTCCCGCACGTCGATGTCGCGGAGGCCGGCCTCGCCGAGCAGGCGTTCGATCTCCTCCCGCCCGAAATAGGAATAGAAGCGCCCGAGCGAATCCCGCGCCTCGCCCTCACCTTTCTTCAGGCCGAGATAGAGGAGACCGCCGGGGAGAAGCGCGCGGGCGATGCGGGCGAGGTTTCCGGCCATCGCCGCGCGCGGCGCATGGAGGAGGCAGAAGGAGGCCCAGATCCCGGCATAGCGGGCCACGGCGTCGAACCCTTCGAAGCGCATCACCTTCACGTTGACGCCGGTCAGTTTCGAAGCCTCGGCGGCGAGGCCGGCGGAGCCGTCGAACGCCTCGACCTTGCGGCCCGCATCCAGCATCCGCTTCGCAGCCCAGCCGCCGCCGCAGCCGTAGTCGAGGAGCCGCCCCTCCGGCGCCATCGAGAGGAACTTCTCGAGCCAGGCGTATTCGCCCTTCGGAGCCGACCAGTCGGCATAGGCCGCCCCCTCCCGGTCGTAGAAGGCGAGCGTCTCCTCGTCCCCGCTCATGCCTGCTCCTGCAGCCATGCGGGGAGGTCCGCGACGGAGTCGAGAACCGCCTCTGCCCCCGCGGCGCGGAGCGGCGCCGCCGCCCGGTCGCGGAGCGCGGCGCGCGCCTCAGGCCCCAGCGCGGCGAGCGCCTCGGCGGAGAGACCGGCGCCGTTTCCCGAGAGCGTGACGCCGAGCGCCCGCGCCCCAGCCGCCTTCGCCGCCTCGATCCCCGGCGCGCTGTCGTCCACCACGAGGACGGCGGCGGGGTCGCCCTCGCCCAAAGCCGCCATCGCGGCCAGGATCATGTCCGGCGCCGGGCGCGGCGCCGTCACCTCGTCGGCGCAGATCACGACCTCCGGGGATATGCCAGCGGCCGCGGCGTGGGGGATGACATGCGCCATGATCTCCCGCGCATAGCCGGTCGTCGAGCCGATCCGCAGCCCCCGCGCCCGGAGCGCGGCCAGCGCTTCCGGCGCGCCCGGAACCGGCGCCGCCTCCCGCGCCGCGATCTCCGCCGCGAGGGGAGCGAAGGCCTCGTAGAGACGGGCGACCGCCGGCTCGCCGGCCTCGCCCTGCGCCGCCTTCCAGCGCGCCCGGAGCGACGCTTCGGCCAGCATCGCGCGGAGATGTGCGCGCTTCTCCAATCCCATTGGCGCGCGCGCCTCCGCCTCCGTCGCCTCGACCCCGAAGCCCGCGAAAGCCTCGACGAAGGCGAGGGCCGGGGCGCGGGAGCCGTGGTCGACCAGCGTTCCCGCCCAGTCGAAGACCACGGCGCGGATCAAAGCGCCTCCCCTGCACCGGAGACGGCGAGCCAGAGGCAGGAGACCACCACGGCCGTCAGCAGGAGCCGCAGCGCGAGCCACCAGCGCGGCGCGAGCCCCGCGCGCTGAAAGAGGAAATCGATGGGCAGGAGCGCGGGGAAGCCGATCAGCAAGAGGTCCGCCTGCCGCCCCGGCTCCACCACGAGCGCGAGGACCATGACGACCGCCGGCGCCACCGCGAGGCCAAGCCAGCGCCAACCCGCATCCCCGGCGGTCTTTTTCCCCGCCACGGCGAAGCCCCAGAAGACGCCGCTCATATAGGCGAAGATCACAAGCCCGTAGACCTCCGCCACCAGCAGCGCCGGCGCCAGATCGAGTTCCAGCCGCGGCTCCTGCCCCGCAAGGGCGGCGTAGAGGAAGGGCAGCAAGCCGGCGAGGCCGAGCAGCAGAGCCGGGCGGGGGATCGCGAAGCTCATGCGACCCCGCCCCCGCTCCGGCCCGAGGACGGACCGGCGGGCGCCCTCACGCCGGCTCCCGCAGGATACGCGGCGCCCGGAACTCGACATTCTCCACCGCCGTCTCCACCAGCTCGACCGTCACGTCGTAGCGCGCCCGGAAGGCGTCGATCACCTCCTCGACCAGCACTTCCGGGGCCGAGGCGCCGGCGGTGACGCCGACCGCCTTCGCGCCCGCCAGCGCCTGCCAGTCGATATCAGCGGCGCGCGGCGCAAGCTGGGCGTAGCCGCAGCCAGCCTTCCGCCCGACTTCGACCAGCCGCTGCGAATTGGAGGAATTCGGGGAGCCGATCACGACCAGCGCGTCGATCCGCGGCGCCATCGCCTTCACCGCGCTCTGGCGGTTCGTCGTGGCGTAGCAGATATCCTCCTTGTGGGGGCCCTGGATCGCGGGGAACCGCGTTTTCAGCGCCTCGACGATCTCCGCCGTGTCGTCCACCGAAAGCGTCGTCTGCGTGATCCAGGCGAGGCGCTCCGGGTCCCGCGGGGCGAGGCCGGCGACATCCTCGACCGTCTCGACGAGCAGAACCTCGCCCTCCGGCAGCTGGCCCATCGTGCCGACCGTCTCCGGATGCCCTTCATGGCCGATCATGACCATCTGGAGCCCGTTCCGGTGATGCCGCTCCGCCTCGATATGCACCTTGGAGACGAGCGGGCAGGTCGCGTCCACGAAGAGCATCTCCCGCCGCCGCGCCTCTTCCGGCACGGATTTCGGCACGCCGTGGGCGGAGAAGATCACCGGCCGGTCCGGCGGGCATTCCTCCAGCTCCTCGACGAAGACGGCGCCTTTCGCGCGGAGCCCGTCCACCACGAAGCGGTTATGCACGATCTCGTGCCGGACATAGACCGGCGCGCCCCATTTGGAGAGCGCCATCTCCACGATCTTGATCGCCCGGTCCACGCCCGCGCAGAAGCCGCGCGGCGCGGCGAGAAACAGGGTTAGGGGCGGCTTGCTCATGCCGAGAGGCTTAACCGAGCCCCGCCGCGATGGGAAGCGCCGGGGCCGGCGCCGGGCGCTCAGCGGGAGAAATTCCCGTTCCTAGCCCCCGCGCCGCCGTCCACCGTCACCACCGTGCCGGACATGTAGGAGGCCCGCTCCGAGACGAGGAAGGCGACCACGTCCGCCACTTCCGCCACCGTCGCCGCCCGCCCGAGCGGGTTGGCGGCGAGCGCGTCGCGCCAGCCCTCCTCCCCGCCAGTCTTCGCCTTTCGTGCGGTCTTCAGCAGCGTCGCCAGCCGCTCCGTCTCCGTGAGGCCGGGCTGAACCGCGAGGATGCGGACGCCGTATTCGATGCTGACCCCGCCGACCGCGCGCGTGAAGGCGTTAAGCGCGGCGTTGCCGGTCGTCCCCGCGACATAGCCCCAATCGTGCCGCTCCGCCGCGAGGCCGGTGACGTTGAGGATCACGCCGCCGCCCTGTTTCCTCATTGCGGCGAGATAGGCGCGGGAGAGGTTGACGTAGCCGAAGACCTTCAGCTCCCACGCCTCGCGCCAGCGCGCCTCGTCGATCGCGTCGATGTCGCCGCCCGGGATGGCGCCGGCGTTGTTTACGAGGATGTCGGGCGCGCCCGTCCCTGCCAGCAGAGCCTCGGCGCTGCCCCGCGCCGAAAGGTCCATCGCCACGCCCCGCGCCTTCGCGCCCTTCGCGACAAGCGCGGCGACCGCCGCGTCGAGCCCCGCGCCGCCGCGCGCGACGAGCGTCACCGCGGCGCCTTCCGCCGCCAGCGCCTCGGCGACGCCGAAGCCGATTCCCTTGGAGGCGCCGGTGACGACCGCGCGCTTGCCCTTCAGTCCGAGATCCATGCCTTCCCCCTTATGCGCGCGCCAGCGTCCGGAGCGCCACGCGCCGTTCGCCGCCGCGGATCGTCGCCTCGCCCCCGGGCGAGAGCCCGGCGAGCGCCGGCTCTTGCGCCCCAGATTCCTCCTGCACCTGCGCGCAGAGCGCCTCCGTCGCCGCGAGTTCGACGCCGAGCTCGCGCGTCAGCGCCTCGACCCGGCTGGCGACGTTGACAGTATCTCCGATCACCGCGAATTCCAGCCGGTTGGCGCCGATGTCGCCGAGCACGGCGGGGCCGTAGTGAAGGCCGAACCCTGCGCGGATCGCCGGCTCCCCCGCCGCCTCCCGCTCCCTGTTCCAGACGCGTATCGCGGCGATCATGGCCCGCGCGCAACGGAGCGCGCGTGTCGCGTCCACCTCGCCGGCGGTCGGGGTTCCGAAGGTCGCCATCAGCCCGTCGCCCAGATACTTGTCGAGCGTGCCGCCATGGCGGAACACCTCCGCCTCCATCCTCCGGTGAAAGTCCCGCAGCGCGTAAATGGCCTCGACCGGCTTCCGCTCCGCGGCGAAGGCGGTGAAGCCCACGATGTCGACGAAGAGAACGGCGACGTCCTGCGTGCGGATCTCCTTCAGCGGATCGTCGTTACGGGAAAGCGCGGCGACGACATTGGGTGAGAAGTAGCGCGCGAGATT
>JAUHWJ010000150.1 GCA_030424705.1 Alphaproteobacteria bacterium
AAGCCGGTGATCCGCGCCTCGATCATCGCGCTCGCGCTCGTCTCCTGCGCCACCGTCGCGACGGGGCGGGACGAGGTCTTTTTCGTGCGGCTGGAGGAAGGCTCCTCGTTGCCCAGCCTCGTCTTCTATATCTGCGGCGCGGTGATCGGAGCCGCGGGCGGGATGCTTCAGGCCTCTTCGCGCACGATGCTGACGCTGCAGGCCGATGCGGAACGGATGGGCGAGGCGTTCGGCCTCTATGCGCTCGCCGGAAAGGCGACGAGCTTTCTCGCGCCGTTCCTCATCGCCGTGGCGACCGGGCTCTCGGACAGCCAGCGCGTCGGCGTGACGCCCGTGATCCTGCTCTTTCTCGCCGGGCTCCTGCTGATGCGCCGCGTCAGCGCAGACGGCCGGACGTGATTGCAGGGGCGGCGGGGGCTTGCTAGATATCCGATAGAAACGGTCGGATTGGAGGCGGATTTGGCGGCGCCGGCGCGGCTTGCCCTTGAGAATATCGCGCGCGTCTTCGACGGGCGGCGCGTGATCGACGATCTCAGCCTCGAGATTGTCGAGGGGGAGGTGCTGTGCCTCCTCGGGCCATCCGGCTGCGGCAAGACGACGACGCTCCGGATCGCGGCGGGCGTGGAGCGGCAAAGCGCGGGGCGCGTGCTGCTCGACGGGAACGTCGTCTCCGACGACGCCGTCCACGAACCGCCGGAGCGGCGCTCCGTCGGGCTCATGTTTCAGGATTTCGCGCTCTTTCCTCATCTCGACATCGCCGCCAACGTCGCGTTCGGGCTCAAGGGCGCGAAGGCGGAGCGGTTGCGGCTGTCGGAGGAATATCTCGAGCGCGTCGGGCTCTCCGGCTTCGGTTCGAAATTTCCGCACATGCTTTCGGGCGGGGAGCAGCAGCGCGTCGCACTCGCCCGGGCGCTCGCGCCGAAGCCGCGCGTGATGCTGATGGACGAGCCTTTCTCCGGCCTCGACAACCGGCTCAGGGATGCGGTGCGCGACCAGGCGCTTGGCCTCCTGAAGGCGGAAGGCGCGGCGGTTCTCCTCGTCACGCACGACCCCGAGGAGGCGATGCGGATGGCCGACCGGATCGCGCTGATGCGCCACGGGCGGATCGTGCAGGCGGGCGCGCCCTACAACGTCTACAACCGGCCTGTGGACCGGGAGGCGGCGATGTTCCTTTCCGACGTCAACGTGATCCACGGCGTCGTCGCCAACAGGCAGACGGACACGCCCTTCGGCCTCTTCCTCACGCCGAAACTGGTGGACGGCGCGGATGTCGAAATCATCATCCGGCCCGAGCATCTGAAGGTCGATCTCGCGGCTGACGGCCAGCCTGCCGCGAACGCGCGGACCGGAGTCCCGGCGGCAGGCATGGTCGAGCGGGTCCGCTTTGTGGGCTCTGAGAGCCTGATCGAGGTCCGCATGGACCATGACGGCGCGCGGCTTGTCGCCACGGTTCCGGGCGCATTCCTGCCGCCGGCCGGCGCCCGCGTCTGGCTCTCGCTCCGGCGCGATCACTGCCATCTTTTCCCCTGCCTTACGCAGAGCCGGGTTTCGGACCCTTATGTCTCGGAAGCGGCGCGAACCGCCGCAGAGTGACGGCCTGCGAAAAAACCGCTTGCGCCGGGCTTTCCGACGGGCCGCCGATCCCATATTAAGGGGGTGAAGCGCGCGGCCCGTCCGCGCGCCAGCGATAGGGAGAACGTCATGGTTCCCGGTTGGGTACAAATCGCGGTCGTCGTGCTTCTCGCCGTCCTGCTCTTCGGCGGGCGCGGCAAGATCTCTTCGATCATGGGCGATTTCGCGAAGGGCATCAAATCCTTCAAGCGCGGCATGAAGGACGAGGATGAAGCCAAGGCTGTGGAGCGCTCGGCGGAAGAGCCGATCGATGTGACGCCGAAGAAAGAGAACGTCTGAGCGCGGCGCGTTTCGGCTGAGGCCAGGCGATGTTCGACATCGGCTTCATGGAGCTTCTGGTGATCGGCGCGCTCGCGCTGATCGTCGTCGGCCCAAAGGAACTGCCCGGCCTTCTTCGGACGGTGGGGCAGTATGCAGGGAAGGCGCGCGCCATGGCGCGCGATTTCCAGCGGACGATGGAGGATGCGGCGCGCGAGGCGGACCTCGGGGATGTCGCTGACGCCGTGAAGAAGGGCGGGAAGCTCAACAAGTTGCCCTTCGACAACCAGGTCGTGAACAGCATCAAGGACTTCGAGCGAACGGTTAGGACCGAGGTGAACGATGCGGCCCGCGCGGGGCACGCGGCGACCGCCCCTGCCGCGCCGAAGCCCGTCGCGCCGGCCGCCGCCACCGCGGCACAGGCGGCGACTACGGCGCCGACAGCTGCGGCGCAGCCCGCGGCCGCGCCGACCGTTACGCCGGCCCCTGCTCCCGCGGCGACGCCGGAGACCGCCGATACGACGAAATCCGGCTGATCCATGAAGGACGCCAACCCCGAGGATGAAATCGAGGCGAGCCGGGCGCCCCTTATCGAGCATCTGACGGAACTGCGCGACCGCCTCATCAAGGCGCTGATCGCGCTCGCGATCTGCGTGATCGTCTGCTTCTTCTTCGCGACCGAGCTTTTCGACATTCTGGCCCGCCCGTTGCGGATGGCGCTGGCGGAGCGCGGACTCGAATCGAAGCTGATCTACACGGCGCTGCAGGAGAAGTTCTTCACCGACATGCGGCTCTCGCTGTTCGGCGGGTTCTTCATCGCGTTTCCGTTCGTCTCCATGCAACTCTGGCGCTTCGTCGCGCCGGGCCTCTATCAGAACGAGAAGCAGGCGTTCTGGCCGTTCCTCGTCGCGACGCCGGTGCTGTTCTTCATGGGCGCGAGCCTCGTCTATTTCGGCGTGGCGCCGCTCGCCTTCGGCTTCTTCCTTGACTACGGCAACAACGCCGCCGGCGAGGTGGCCACCTCCACGGAGTTCCTCGGCCGGGTGCGCGAATATCTCGGCATCATGATGACGTTCATCCTCGCCTTCGGCATCTGCTTCCAGCTGCCGGTGCTGCTGACCCTTCTCGGGCGAGCGGGGATCGTGACGGCGGACGGACTGGCGAGCAAGCGGCGCTACGCCATCGTCGGCATAGCCGCGGCTGCGGCGATCCTCACGCCGCCGGACCCGATCAGCCAGATCGGGCTCGGCGTGCCGATCTACCTTCTCTATGAGATCTCCATCCATCTCGTTCGCATGTTCGAGCGGAAGCGGGAGAAGGAGCTTCGCGAAGCGGGGCTCTGGGAGGAGGACGAGGAGGACGAAGACGACATCGAGACGGGCAAGAAGGCGACGTGACCGCCGAGGACGCGACCGAGGCCGCGCGCAAGCTCGCGGCGCTGGAGCGCATCGCCGCGGCGCTCGAACGGCTCGCGCCGCCGCCCGCGCCGCCGCCGGCCTTCGGCGAGGCGGACGCCTATCTCTGGCGGACGTCGCCGGACCGGCTTCAGCCAGTCCCGCGCGTCTCCCGTGTTCCGATCGGCCTGCTCGTCGGCGTCGACCGGGCGCGCGACACGCTGCTGGACAATACGCGCCGCTTCGCCGCCGGGGCGCCGGCGAACAATGCGCTGCTCTGGGGCGCGCGGGGCATGGGCAAGTCCTCCCTTGTGAAGGCGACCCATGCCGCGGTGGCGGCGGAGGCAGGCGGCGGGCTCGCGCTGATCGAGATTCACCGGGAGGATATCCCCTCGCTCGACCGGCTGATGGGACTCCTGCGCGGGGCCAGCCACCGCTTCATCATCTTTTGCGACGATCTTTCCTTCGACAAGGACGATAGCCATTACAAGTCCTTGAAGGCCGTTCTTGACGGCGGAATCGAGGGGCGGCCGGAGAATGCGATCTTCTACGCCACCTCCAACCGGCGGCACCTGATGCCGCGGGACATGATCGAGAACGAACGCTCCTCCGCGATCAATCCTTCGGAGGCGACGGAGGAGAAGGTTTCGCTGTCGGACCGGTTCGGGCTCTGGCTCGGTTTTCACCCCTGCGGGCAGGACGAATTCCTCGCGATCATCCGCGGTTATTGCGACGCGCTCGGCATAGAGATCGGGGATGACCGGCTGCGGGCCGAGGCGATCGAGTGGCGGCAGACGCGCGGCGCGATCTCGGGCCGCGTCGCCTGGCAGTTCGTCACCGATCTCGCCGGGCGGATGGGGCGGGCGACCGCCTTCGAGTAAGGCTCCTCCGGCGCTTCAGAGATAGGGCGCAGGGTCCACGCTCTCGGCGCCGCGGCGCACCTCGAAATGCAGCGACGGGCCCTGCGGCGGCGGCAAGTCGGCGACGCGGGCGATGACCTGGCCGCGCGTCACGCGGTCCCCCCGCTGCACGGTCACGCCGTCCACCCGGCCGTAAACCGTGAGAAACTCGTTCTCGTGCCGCAGGAGGACGATGGTGCCGAGGCCGCCGAGGGAGCGCGAGATGAGCGCCACCTCGCCATCCGCCGCGGCGCGCACTTCGTCTCCCGCCGACGTTGCGAAATCCACGCCGTCGTTCCTGTCCGGCCCCGGCGCGCGGGAGAAGGGGCGGGAGACCGGGGCGTCGACCGGGCGGCTGAAGGCGGCTGTCGAGGCGACGGGCGCGGGGGCCGGCGCTGGCGCCGGCGCGGGCTGGGGCGCGGCGGCGACGACGGGCGCCTCCGGGGCCGGGGCCGGGGCAGGCTGCGCCTCGGCGGGCGCCTCGCCCGGCGCGGCGAGCGGCGCGGAGGAGACTGCGCCGGGTTCGGGCGCGTTCCTCACCGCCTCCCGCGCAAGTTCTGCGGACCAGCCGCCCGCCGCAGGAGCCGGCGCCGGCGCGGCGGCCTCGGGCGAAGCGCCGGGCGCGAGCGGGGCGGATGGGGCGTATTCCGGCCAGGCCGCCGCAGTCTGCGCTTGCGGCGCGGCTGCGACGACGGTCGAGCCCTGATAGCGGTCGGCGCGGGCGGGGAGGACGAGTTCGTCCCCCTCGCGCGGCTGATACTGGGTTGAGAGGCCGTTATAGGCGGCGAGTTCCGCCGCCGAGAGGCCGACGCGGGCCGCCATCGACTCCACGCTGTCGCCGCTCCGCGCCCGGATGGTCTCGTATCCGCTGTAGTACACCACGCCGCGCGCATCGGCCTGGCCGGACGGCGCGGGCGCCGGAGCGGCTGTCGGCGCGACGTTCGACGGCGGAGCGGGCCGCGCCGTGGGCGTCGGCGCGACGGGCGTGCGGTAGACGACGGGCGCCGGCTCCCGCCGCTCCTCGACGCAGGCGACAAGGACGAGCGCGAGGGCCGGCGCGATCATGGGGGCGAGGCGAAGCCGCGTCATCTCTCAATCTCCTTCGTCCTTGGCCACGTCCGGCAGGAGGGGCACGAAACGCACCGGCCCGAGTTCCTGATAGTCGAGACCGTGCTCCGTCTTCACGATACGGAGCAACTGCTGCATTTCGTCGGACTGGCCGACAGGCAGAACCATGATCCCCCCGACCCGCAACTGGTCCAGAAGGAGCGATGGGGGATCCTCCGCCGCGGCTGTGACCAGAATGCGGTCGAACGGCGCCTGATCCGGCCAGCCGCGCGCACCGTCCCCCGAGACGATGGAGACGGTAGAAAGCGCCAGCGCCTCCATCCGCGCGCGGGCCTGCCGGGCGAGCGGGCGATGGCGTTCGATCGCGTAGACGCGCCGGGCCAGGCGCGCGAGGATTGCGGACTGGTAGCCGGAGCCGGCGCCGACCTCGAGCACCTTGCAGCGCGGGGTGACGGAGAGCGCATGAGTCATCAGCCCGACGACTGAGGGCTGGGAAATGGTCTGGCCGCAGGCGATGGGCAGCGGAATGTCCT
>JAUHWJ010000151.1 GCA_030424705.1 Alphaproteobacteria bacterium
GGCCCGGCCATGGCGTCGTCTTCGACTGGCGGGGCCTCGAGACATTGAGGAGAGCGTGATGGAGGCGTTGAGCCCGGAGCAGAAGGCCTTCTACGAGGCGAACGGCTATCTCATGCTCGAAAGCCGTGTGCCTCTTTCGTTCATCGAGGAGATCCGGGCGGAGATCGGCCGGTTCGAGGCGGAGGCGGCGGGCATGACCGCCTCGAACGAGCGGCTCGACCTGGAGGACACCCACAGGCCGGAGGCGCCGCGAGTCCGCCGCATCAAGCTGCCGCACACGATTTCGGAACCGGTCGCGCGGCTGATGCACTCAGACCATATCCTCGCCCCGGCGCGGGACCTGCTGGGGCCGGACATCCGGCTCCACACGACAAAGCTCAACATGAAGTCCGCCGGCTACGGCGCCGCCGTGGAATGGCACCAGGATTTCGCCTTCTACCCGCACACGAACGCCGACGTGCTGGCGATCGGCGTGCTGATCGACGACCTCGCGCCGGAGAACGGGCCGCTGATGGTGTTTCCCGGCTCGCACAAGGGGCCGATCCTCGACCATTTCGAGGACGGGGTCTTCGTCGGCGCCGTGGACCTCGCGCAGGAAGGGTTCGACGTAAAGGACGCCGCGGTGCTCACCGGCCCTGCGGGCTCGATCTCCATCCATCACGGCCATGCGCTGCACGGCTCCGCCCTCAACCGATCGGCGAAGGACCGGCGGATGCTCTTCTACGAGATGATGGCGGCGGACGCCTTTCCGATCATGGGCTCGGGAACGACCTTCGGCTCGCTGGAAGACTACAACGCCCGGATGCTCTGCGGCCAGCCGACCGACCGGCCCCGGCTCGAAGCCGTCTCCGCCCGCATTCCGCTGCCGAAGCCGGCGAAGGCAGGGTCGATCTACGAGATCCAGTCCGGCCTGAAGGCGCGCGCCTTCGAGCGGGCCTGATGCGCGTCGCCGTCGTCGGGCGCGGGCTGATGGGCTCCGCCGCAGCGCGGCATCTCGCGAAGGCGGGGCATGAGGTCGTTCTCGTCGGGCCGGACGAGCCGGCGGAAAAGCGGACGCATCGGGGCGTCTTCGCCTCGCATTACGACGAGGGGCGGATCACGCGAAAGAACGCGACGGACCCTTACTGGGCCGAGGTCTCCATCGCCTCGATCGCACGCTACGCGGAGATCGAGCAGGAGAGCGGGATATCCTTCTTCGAAGAGCGGGGCGCGATGATCGCCGGCGGGGAAGCCGGCCCGCTCATGCAGGCGGCGCGCGCGACGCAGAGGGCGCTCTCCATCGAATGCGAGGCGCTGGACCGCGCGGCGCTCCGCGCCCGCTTCCCCTTCTTCGCCTTTCCGGAAGACTGGGCTGCGCTCTACGAGTCGACGGGCGCCGGCTGCGTCTCCCCCCGCCGCCTCGTCGCGGCGCAGACGGAGGCGGCGCGGCGGCGCGGGGCGGAGATCCTTGCGGAGCCTGCGCTCGGAATCGAGGAAACGAAGGGCGGCGTCGTCGTCCGCACGGCCTCGGGGGAGGTCCGGGCGGAGCGGGCGCTCGTCGCCTCCGGCATGATGACGGACCATGTGCTCGGGCGCTCGCCGAAGCTCTCGCTCAACGCCCGCACCGTCGCGCTTTTCGAAGTGGCGGAGGCGGAGGCGCGGCGGCTCGCCGCCATGCCTTCCCTCGTCTTCCGCTGGAGCCGGAAAGGCGACCCCTATCTCCTCCCCCCGGTCCGCTATCCGGACGGCGCCTGGCGCGTGAAGCTCGGCGGCGATCCGGAGGATGCGAAACTGACGAGCCCGGAGATTATCGGGGACTGGTTCCGCTCTGGCGGGAACCCGGAGGTGCGGGACTTCCTCGAGGAAGCCTACCGCGAACTGATGCCTGACGTTCGCATCGAACGCGTGACGATGGACGCCTGCGTGACGACCTGGACGGGGGACGGCTACCCCGAAATCCGCCGCCTCTCGCCCCGCATCGGGGTGGCGACGGGCGGCAACGGCGCCGGCGCGAAATGCTCGGACGAGCTGGGCCGGCGCGGCGCGCTGGCGCTTGTGGAAGAACTGGAGGACGCGACATGACCAAACCCGCCATCGGATTCATCGGCCTCGGCCTAATGGGCGGCGCGATGTGCCAGCGGATGCTGGACCTCGGCTATCCGCTCACCGTGCTCGGCAACCGCACGCGGACCGAGCTGGAGAAGGCGACGGCGCGGGGCGCGACCGAGGCGAAGAACGCCCGGGAGGTCGCCGCCGCCTCCGACATCGTCATGCTCTGCATGGACACTTCCGCCAATGTCGAGGCGCGGATGCGCGGGGCGGAGGGCGTGATCGCAGGGCTGAAGCCCGGAACCGTGGTGATCGACTTCGGCACCTCGCTGCCCGACAGCACCTCCGCCCTCGGCGACGAGATCGCGGCGGCGGGCGGCGTCTATCTCGACGCGCCGATCTCCCGCACGCCGGCGCAGGCGCGGGACGGGATGATCAACCTGATGATCGGCGGGGACCAGGCGGCCTTCGCCAAGGTGCAGCCCGTGCTGAAGGACCTGTCGGAGAACGCCTTCCATGTCGGCCCGCTCGGCGCCGGCCACCGGATCAAGCTCATCAACAACTTCTTCGCGATGACGACTGCGATGGCGATGTCCGAAGCCTTCGCGATGGCGGACAAGGTCGGCGTCCCGCGCGAGAAGCTCTACCAGATCATGTCCGCGGGGCCGCTCAAGTCAGGCATGATGGAGTGGATCAAGGCCGCCGCCATCGACGGCGACCCGACGAAGCTCGCCTTCGCCGTGAAGAACGCGAAGAAGGATGTGGGCTATTACGGCCTGATGGCCGAGGGGGCGGGCGCCGTTTCCCTCATGTCGGGCTGCGCGAAGCAGGTGCTCTCGCTGGGCGTCGCCGAAGGCTATGGCGAGAAGATGGTGCCGGAGATGGTCGGTTTCTTCGAGGCGCTTTACGCCGGGAAGTAGGCTACCTACTCCGCCGCCTTCGGCAGGGCGGCCGGCGGCTCGTCGAATTCGAAGCTTTCGAGCTTCGCGGCGCGGCCGCCGGCCTTCGATGCGCTGATCTTGATCTTCTCCACATCCTGTCGCGCCTGCTCGAAATGCCGGTCGAGCGCGCCGACGCGCTCGACCAGACGGTCCACATCGGCGGTCAGGAGCGAGAGCTCCCGCCGGATCGCCCCCGCCTGCTCCCGCATGCGCGCGTCCTTCAGGATCGCGCGCATCGTGTTGAGCGTCGCCATGCAGGTGGTGGGGGAGACGATCCAGACCCGGCGCGCGAAACCCTCCCGCACGACGTCGCCGAAATTGGCGTGAAGCTCGGCGTAGACGGCCTCGGAGGGGAGGAACATGAGCGCGCCATCCGCCGTTTCCTCCGCGATGATGTAGCGCTCTGCGATCGCCTTCACGTGAGCGCTCACCGCGCCGCGAAATGCGCGCGCCGCCTCCACTTTCTCCCGCTCCGTCGTCGCGGCGCGCAGCGCCTCGTAAGCCTCCAGCGGGAACTTCGAGTCGATGGCGATCGGTCCCGGCGGGTTCGGCAGATGGATCAGGCAATCCGCCCGCCTTCCGTTCGAGAGCGTCGCCTGGAAGGCGTATGCGTCCGGCGGCAGCGCCTTCGAGACGATGTCCGCGAGCTGGATCTCGCCGAAGGCGCCGCGCGCCTGCTTGTTGGAGAGAATGTCCTGGAGGGAGAGCACGTCGCCCGAAAGCTTCTCGATATTCGTCTGCGCCTTGTCGATGGCGGCGAGCCGCTCCTGCAATTCGGCGAGGCTCCTCGTGGTGCGCTGGGCCGAGCCGTGCAGGCTCTCCCCCATCGCCTTCTGCACCTCTTCGAGCCGCCGCTCCATCGCCTCGGTGATGCGCGCCTGGCCAGCCGCCTGCGCTTCGGCGACCTGAACGAGCCCGCCGGCGAGCCGGTGCTGGCCCTGGTCGAGCGTCCGCACCGCGCCGCCAAGCTCGGCCAGCGCGGCGGCCAGTGGCGCCGTCGCCTCCGCGCTCCGGCGCGCAGCGCGGAGCGCGAGGAGGAGGATCAGGAGGATCAGGAAGGTCGCCGCCCCGCCCGCGGCGAGCGCGAGCGTGAAGGGGTCGGAAAGATCGAAGGAAAGCGTCATCGCCGGCCGAAAAGCCGCTCGATCCCCGCAAGGTCGAGGCTGACGGAGGTGGGCCGGCCGTGATTGCACTGGCCGGAATTCGGCGTCGCCTCCATCTCTCGGAGGAGGGCATTCATCTCCTCCACGGAGAGCCGCCGCCCGGCCCGCACCGAGCCGTGGCAGGCGATGCGGGAGAGGACGGCGTTGAGCCGCGCCTCGAGCGAGCGCGCCGCCCCGCCCTCCGCCAATTCGTCCGCGAGATCGCGCAGCAGCGCGCCGGCGTCGCAGGGGCCGAGGATCGCCGGCGTCTCCCGCACGCAGAGCGCGCCGGGCCCGAAGCCCTCCACCGCGAGGCCGAGCCGCGCGAGATCGGGCGCGATCTCCAGCACCCGCTCGGCGTCCTCGCCCGGAAGCTCGACGATTTCGGGCAGTAGCAGCGCCTGCCCGGCCGCGCCGCCCGCAGCCAGCGCGGCCTTGAGCTTCTCGTAGACGATCCGCTCATGCGCCGCGTGCGCGTCCACGATGACCATGCCGGTTTCAGTCTGCGCGACGATATAGGTTTCGTGGATCTGCGCCCGCGCGGCGCCAAGCGGGCGGGAGAGCGCCTCCGGCCCAGGCGGCTCCGGCTCCGCGCGCGCAGAGGGCGGGGAAAACTCTCCCGCGATCTCCCCGGGCCCCTGGAAGCGGAGCGCCTCCTCCCGCAGCATCGGCGTTCCGCGATAGTCCTGCTGATAGGAGAAGGCGCCGGGGGGCCGCGGCGGGGGCGGCGCAAGGGCGCCGAAGGCTTCCGCCGGAACCGAGGCGGCGCTCCTGTGCCCCGCCTCCGCCAGCGCATGGCGGAGCGCGGAGACGACGAGCCCGCGCGCCAGCGCCGGCTCGCGGAACCGCACCTCCGTCTTCGCCGGATGGACGTTCACGTCCACCCGCTCCGGCTCGCAGTCGAAGAAGAGCGCGGCGGCGGGCCGCCTGTCCCGGCTCATGAGGTCGGCATAGGCGGCGCCGAGCGCGCCGATCAGCAGGCGGTCCGTCACCGGGCGGCCGTTGACGAAGAGATATTGCTGGCGGGTCGTCCCGCGCGAATAGGTCGGAAGCGCGGCCCAGCCGGTCAGCCGCAGCCCCTCCCGCTCCGCGTCGATCTCCAGCGCGCTCTCCGCGAATTCGCGGCCGAGGAGCCGCCGGAGCCGCGAGAGTGGGCTTTCGGGCTCCGCGCGGAGGAGAAGGCGCGGCTCGCCATCGGAGAGGTCCGAGAGGGTGAAGCCGACGCCGGGCGCCGCCATCGCCAGCCGCCGCACCGCCTCCGCCGCCGCCTGAAGCTCGGCGCGGTCCGACCGGAGGAATTTCAGCCGCGCCGGGGTCGCGAAGAAGAGGTCGCGGAGCGAAACCTCCGTCCCCTCCCCGCGCGCCGCCGGCCGCGGCCGCTCCACCGCGCCGGCCCGCGCCTCGATCGACCAGGCCTCCGCCGCCCCCCGCGCCCGGCTCGTCAGCGTCATGCGCCCGACCGCGGCCATCGAGGGCAGCGCCTCGCCACGAAAGCCGAGCGTGCGGATGTTGAGGAGGTCCTCCCCGTCCGTCTTCGAGGTGGCGTGGCGCTGGAGCGCGAGCGGCAGCTCCTCCCGCGTCATCCCCTCGCCATCGTCGGAGACGCGGATCAGCGTCTTGCCGCCGTCCGCGAGGGCGATGTCGATGCGCCGCGCGCCGGCGTCGAGCGC
>JAUHWJ010000152.1 GCA_030424705.1 Alphaproteobacteria bacterium
GACCGGCTTCCGCTCCGCGGCGAAGGCGGTGAAGCCCACGATGTCGACGAAGAGAACGGCGACGTCCTGCGTGCGGATCTCCTTCAGCGGATCGTCGTTGCGGGAAAGCGCGGCGACGACATTGGGTGAGAAGTAGCGCGCGAGATTGGCCCGCTCCCGCTCCGCCGCTGCCTGCCCGAGGACGAGGCGGCCGTAGCGCCGCATGGTGAAGGCGAGCGTCGCCGCTACGAGGAGGAGGACGACGACCTCCTCGGCGCGGAGAAAGGCCATCGGATCGGTAGGATCGAGAAAGTCGAGCATCGCGGGGTCATGGCCGAACGCCGCCCGCGCCGCCGCCGAGAGATCGGGCCGTTCCTCCCTCAGAAGAACGACGCCGAGCAGCCCCAGCCCCCAGGCGAGGGCGACGATGACGCCGATCGCCCAGACCGTGCGCCACGTGTAGGCGAGGCAGCCGAGCGCAAGGAACAGGAAGAAATACTTGAACCCCTCGAACCGATAGCGCATCGCCTCCGGCCAGTCGGCCGCGGAGAAAGGGCCGGGGACGACGAAGGCGGCCGTCAGGAGCGCGACGTCGCAGACTATCAGCGCCAGCTCCGCCCGGGAGCGGCCGACGCGCGCGACCCTCCGCTGCGCCCAGCCGATGAGTACGAAGAGGGCGACGACGCCGTGGTAGAAGAGCAGCTCTTCCCGCGGGACCATGAAGACGAGCATCACGGCGATGACGCCCATGACGCCGAGCCGGACGCGGAAGGCTAGGTCCATCCCCTCCCGCTTGTGCCGCTCCAGCGCGGCCAGCGCGAAGGCCTCCGTCGGCGTCTCCGGCTCGGCGCGCGCCGCGCCGATCGCGTCTACGAGACGGCGCAGGGGCCGGATCGGCGCCTCAAGTCTCTCCCGCTTCATGCGCATCGCTCCGCCGTCGCTCGCCTCTCCCGAGTCTGGCATGGCGCGCGGCGCGGGGAAACCGGCTCAGCGCTCCGTCATGGCGTGATTGAGCGAACGCTCGATGGGCTTCAGCAGATATTCGAGCACGGTCCGACGCGCCGTCTGGATCTCCGCGCTCACGACGAGGCCGGCGCGGACCGGGCGGCGGAAGGCGCCGGAGCCGATATGATCGTCGTCGAGCGCGACCACGGTGCGGAAATAGGGCTCCTTCTGCTCCGGCGTCACCGAAGTGGGGGAGATGGATTCGATCCGCCCCGTGAGATCGCCATAGCGACGCGCGTCATAGGTCGTCGGCTTGAGGACGACGGCCTGGCCCGGCGCGACATGGCCGATATCGTCCGGCGAAAGCCGGATGATCGCGACGAGGCGCTGGTCCGTTGGCAGGATCTCGAACATCGCGCCGCCAGGAGGAACGACCTCGCCCGCGGCGCCGTAGGCGGCGGTCTGGACGATTCCGGCCTCGGGCGCCCGGACGATCAGCCGGCCCTCCCGCCCCGCTACCTCCTCAAGCAACAGGGAAAGACGCTCCACTTCCTGCAGCGCGACGTAGAGCGCCTTCAGGTTTTCCTCCCGATAGGCGAGATCGGCCTCGGAGAGCGCGGCCTCGGCCTCGGCCAGCGCCGTCTCCGCGTCGGCGAGCGCAACCTCGGCGCCGATCAGTTCGGCGCGCACCGTCTCGGTGACGTCGCGCTGCCGCGTCATCTGCACCTCGCTGACGAGGCCCTTGGCGGAGAGCGCCTCCATTCGCGCAACGTTGCCCTCGTTGAGCTCGACGCGGGACGCTGCGTTGTCCCTCAGCCGCCGCGCGGCGAGAACGCCGGCGCGCCGCGCCTCGATCCGCTCGCCGAGCATCGCCATCCGCGCCCGATGGAGCGCGTGCTGCGCGACCGCATAATCCGCGATCGCCGCCCCGGGATCGGCCGAGGCGAGCGTCGCGACCGGAACCTCCCCGGCCAGCACGGCGCGAAGCCGCGCCGCCTCCGCCTGCGCCGAATCGAGCTGGCGCACCGTCTCATCCCGCTCCGTGCGGAGGCGAGGCTGCTCCAGCCGGGCGAGCGGCGCGCCGGCTAGGACCGGCTCTCCCTCGCGGACGAGGATCTCCGCCACCACGCCGCCGTCGAGATGATCGACGCGGAGGAGCTCTCCGGTCGGCGCGATCTCCCCCTCGGCCCGCGCGAGCTCGCCGACCTCGGCGACCCCCGCCCAGACGATCGCGCCGCCGATCAGCCCGGCGACGACGAGGATGGTCAGGCGCGCGGCCTGCGGCGCCGCCGAGCGCTCGCGCGCCAGCTTTTCCGCCAGAACTCCCCTCGCTGCTTTCCTTCCGAACAAGGCTTGCTCACTTTCCATTAAGGTGGGCCTGCAGGGCGGCGACCTTGCGCCGCGCCGTCGCGCCCTTTTCGTTCACGGCCACGCGCCCGCGATCGAGCATCACGAGCCGATCCGCGAGCTCGAAATGCGAGGGCCGGTTGGTGACCATCAGCACCGTGCGCTCGCCCTTCAGGCTCGCGACGACGTCGAGGAAGGCCTGCTCGCGCGCATTGTCGAGCCCGATGCATGGCTCGCCGAAAATGTAGATGTTCGCCGGCCGCAACAGGCAGCGCGCCAGCGACAGGCCCTTGACCATCGCCGGCGAGAGCCGCTTCAGCAGCGCCTCGGTCAGCCGCGTGTCGAGCCCCTCCGGCAGCCGCCGCACTTCCGCCGCGAGGCGCAGCCGCTCGAGCCAGAGCCAGATCTCCTCGTCGGTGACTGTCGGATGCGCCATCTGCAGGTTCTGGCGCACGGTGCCGTGCAGGAATTCCGGCGTCTGCAGGTCGTAGCTTATGGCGTTGCGCAGCTCGTCCGCCGCGATCTGGCGATAGTCGATCCCGTCGAGCTGGATGCTTCCGGCCGTCGGCACATAGAGCTTCACGATCAGGTTCAGGAGCGTGGACTTGCCGGAGCCGCCATGGCCGCAGATCATCACCAGTTCGCCCGGCTCCGCCGAGAAGGAGACGCCGGAGAGAACGGGGTCGAGCGCGGAATCGAACCGGTGCGTGACGTTGACCGCCGCGATCCGCCCGGTGAAGGCCTTCATCCGGCTCGTCGCCACGCCGCGGGTGAATTCCTCAGGCAGGGCGAGCACACGGTCGGCCTGCCGCCGGCTCCGCGAGAAGGTCTCGATCTGGCCGGACGCCGCATAGAGCGCCTGGATCGGCGCCAGATAGCGCCAGACCAGCGCCATCACTGCGATCAGTCCGCCGAAGGTGAGGTCGCCCGAGAGCGCCTGCGCCGCGCCAAGCCCCACGACGCCGACGCCGGCGGCCATCATGAGGCTCTGCCCGATCGTCTGCGCGATCACCGCGCGGATCTTCGCGCGCCGCGCGTCGGACGCGGCGACGGCGGCCAGCCGGTCCGCCCGCCGCGCCCAGACAGGCCCGGCGCCCAGCCGCTGGATCGCGAGCTGCTTGACCGCGATCTCGAACAGCAACTTCTGATGCGCCGCACGGCTCTTCGCCGCCGCCTCGTTGAGCCGCCGCCGCCCGGGCGCCACGACCAGTGCGGCGATCAGGTAGAGGCAGGTCACACCGGCCAGCATGAAGCCGATCACCGGAGAGAGAGCGAAGATTGCGACGAAGAAGAGGAGGGTGAACGGCAGGTCCAGCGCCGCCGCGAAGAGCGGGCCGGTGAAGACGTCGCGGAGCGATTCGAACTGCTTGAGCCGGGACAGCTGCTCGTGAACACCGGACTTCTCCACCTGGGCGAGCGGCATGGCCATGAGTTTGCGGAAGAGCGCGAGGCCGAGCCCCCGCTCCACCCTCACGCCCAGATCGGCGAGCGCCCGCGCCCGGATGACGCGCAGCGCCACATCGGCGGCGAGCACCATCGCCATCGCCCCGGTGAGCGAGATCAGGAAGTCCGTCGCGCCGACGGGGATCGCCCGGTCATAGATCACCATCACGAGGACGGGCGTGGCGAAGGCCATCAGGTTGGTGAAGAACGAGGCGAGCAGGAGGCTCGCCAGCACCCCGCGCGAACCGCGAAGGAGGTCGATCAGCGCCGTCACCCGCGTCGGCCTGCCCTCGTTCGCCGGCAGGATGCGGACGACATGGCCCGCCCCTTCCGGCGCGCGCCGCCAGGCGGGCTCCGCCTCGCCCGGCTCGAGGATCAGCGCTTCGCCCGGGCGCGCATCGAACGCCGCGCGCGCCGCGCCGCGCGCATCGATGAGAAGGCAGGGGCAATCGTCCGCCGTCAGCCGCTCGAGCCGCGCGGGGAGCACGGCGTGCGGCACGCCGAGATTCTCGAGCGTCGAGACAAGCTCCGCTGCGTCGAGCGCCGGCGCCAGGTGCGGCAGCGCGGTCAGCAGCCCGCGCTCGTCGCCGCCCCATCCGGCCTGCCGCACGATCGCGCGCAAAAGGCCTATCGCGTCCTCGCGCAGCGTCGCGCCCTCGGGCGCGGGGATCGCGGCCGGGGCGTTCATCCCGCCTCCTGCAGTCTGGACGGGGAGCCGCCAGCCCGCCCGCGGCGCAGGGGCCGGGCAGCCGACCGGCCGGGCTTGACCATTTCGGAAAGGCTGAGGCGGTAGGGCGGCGGAGCGCCATTGCCGGGCGCCGTCATCTCCTTCCAGCTGAGGCGATAGACCTCCTTGGCCTCCTCCGCGCGCCGGGCCGGCGAGACGAGACGCACGAGGTTCGGGCTGAGCGCCATCCATCCAGGCCGCCGCGTGACGAGGATCAGCGTGGTCTTGCCTTCAAGTGCGGCGAGCGCCTCCAGCGCGCGCTCGTCCGAGGGCCGGTCCATCGCGGTGTTCGCCTCGTTGAAGAGGAGGATCCGGGGCTTCAGCGCGAGCGCCCGCGCCAGCGCCACGCGCTGGAGGAAGGAATATGAGGCCGCGCCGCCCGAGCGCCCGAGAACAGTCTCGTATCCCTGCGGCAGGCGCCGGATCTCCTCGTCGAGGCCGAGCGCGCGGGCGGCCTCCATCGCTTCCTCCACGTCTTCGGCCCGCTCGGTCAATGCGATGTTGTCGAGGATCGAACCCTGAAAGACGACCGGCCGCTGGTCCAGATAGGCGATCCCGCCGCGCCCGCGCCTCAGCGCCTGGTCCGCCGCCGGCGACCCGTCGATCCGGACCTCGCCCGCGCTCGGCCGCTCCTCGGACAGGATGAGGCGCAGCAGCGTCGTCTTGCCCGCGCCGTCGTCGCCGGTGACGATGAGCCGCCCGCCGGCCGGAACGCGGAAGGAGAGGTCTTCGAAAAGCGCGCCGTCCGCACCGGCGCGCCGCACCGTCAGGCCACGCGCCTCGACCTCGCCGCGGAGCGCCGGAGGGCTCACCGCAGGGCCCTCGCGCCTTGGCAGCGCCGCGAGCGCGGCGACCTTCCGCCGCGCGGCGGCGACGCCTTCGGCATGCGACCAGACCCCGATCAGCTTCAGCATCGGCTGGACAGCCCGGCCGTTGAGCAGGGTGCACGCCGCGAGCTCCGCGACCCCGATATCGCCGTGGATGACGAGATAGGCGCCGAACAGCGCCATCGCCGCCGTCGCCGCCTGGGCGAAGACCGAACCGAAGGACTGGCTGAGGCTGGCGAGCAGCACGAGCCGCCGGCTGGCCGAGGCGGAGCCCTCCTGCAGCACCTCGTAGCGGCGCAGGAGCGGCGCCTCCATCCGGTGGGCCTTGATCGTCGCCATCCGCTCGAGAAACTCGTTGAGGAAGGCGAATCGCCGCGCATCGACCGAGCGCCGCTCGTCGAACAGGCGGAACTGGACCTTCCGGAACGCGAGGCTGACGCAGATCATGAGCGCGGCGGCGACGATCGGAACCGCCACGAGCCAGCCGCCGATATGCCAG
>JAUHWJ010000153.1 GCA_030424705.1 Alphaproteobacteria bacterium
GCGGGCGCCGGAGCGGCTGACCTTCGTCGCGGGCTACCGGATGATGAAGCATCAGGGCTTCGCCAAGGGAGCGCGGTTCGCGATCCATCCCGATTATGTCTTCGACCCCGAGGCGGGGATGGACGAGATCGCCGCAGACCTCGCGCTCGTGCGGCTGGCGGAGCCGCTGGCGCCGGCGCCCTTCGGGATCGCCCCTGGGATCGAGAAGGGGGACGAGGTGACGATCCTTTCCTATGCGCGGGACCGGCCGGAAATCCCCTCCCTGCAATCGCCCTGCGGCGTGCTCGCGCGGCGGGGGGCGGTGGCGGTGCTGGATTGCGACGTGACCTGGGGCGTCTCCGGCGCGCCGGTCTTCCGGCGGGTGGACGGGGAGTGGCGCATCGTCGCCGTCATCTCCGCGATGGGGCAATGGCGGGGGGAGAAGGCGGCCTTCGCCGTGGCGCTCGACGCGGCGCTCGGGCCGGTTCTGGCGGCGGATTGAGGGGCGGTTTCGGGAGATTTCCGTGGAAATCGGCCTCGGAACATTGATAGTAATAGAAAAAAGTCGTGATCGATTGTTTCAGGCGCGCTAAAGGGCGGCGCTGCGCCCTCTCTATCCCTCCTAGTGGCGGGGGGAGGGGCCGGCAGCGCGGGACGGGGGCGCGGCTCTTGAAGCGGGGTTTTCGCCTTCTTACCTCTGACTCGTCGGGCGCCCGGACGGGGCCCGACGAAGACGTAGAGAGGCGCCGCCCGGCAGGGGGCGCCGCATCAGGCTCGCTCCAAGGAGGACAACTGACATGCGCACGTTCGACCTTTCCCCGCTCTATCGCTCCACCGTCGGCTTCGACCGCTTCGCCAACCTGCTCGACCAGGTGCTGACGGCCGAGGGCGCGCAGCCTTCCTATCCGCCCTACAACATCGAGAAGACGGGCGAGAACGCCTATCGCATCACGCTTGCCATCGCCGGCTTCGGCATGGGCGACCTCGACATCGAGGCGCGCGAGGGCGTGCTGATCGTCAAGGGCGGCAAGGCGCAGGAGCAGGGCGAGAACGCCCCCGTCTATCTTCACCGCGGCATCGCGGAGCGGAGCTTCGAGCGCCGCTTCCAGCTCGCCGACCATGTCCGCGCCACGGGCGCGACCATGGAGAACGGACTTCTCCATATCGACCTCGTCCACGAAGTTCCGGAGGCGCTTAAGCCGCGGAAGATCGAGATCGGCGGGATGAAGACCATCGAAGGAAAGGGCAAGGCCCGTGCCGACGCCTGACAAGAGGCGAACAGAGTGATGATTCTGCGCGCGCCGGGCGACCGGCGCGCGTTTCGCGTTACAGACGGCGAGTCACAGGCGCTTGTTCCGTAACACTTCCTCCGGAATTTCGAAAATCCGCCCTTCCGGCGCTTGACCGCGGCAAGAATGCTGCGCACTTTCCGCCCGCTCTGACATAAAATGACAGAGAGCCCGCAACGACGGGCGAACAGGGAGGGTTCAGCTTGGGCGACCATGTCGCGCCGCCGGAGGCGCTCGATACGCTGCCGAAAATCCTCGACTGGAACGCGACCGCGCGCGCCGGCCTGCCGGCGAGCCGGGAGAAGGCGTTCGGCATCTGGCAGAGCTTCACCTGGGCCGACGTGCGGGAGGAGGCGCGCGCCTTCGCGCTCGGCCTCCTCAATCTCGGCCTCGCGCCCGGGGACAGGGTGGCGATCGTGGGGGAGAACCGGCCGCGGCTCTATTGGGCGATGGCGGCGAGCCAGATGTGCGGGGCGGTGCCCGTGCCCGTCTATCAGGACAGCGTGGCCGAGGAGATGCAGTACGTCCTCGACCATGCCGGCGCCCGCTTCGCCGTGGTCGAGAACCAGGAGCAGGTCGACAAGCTCCTTTCGGTGAAGGACCGGCTGCCCGCGCTGGAGCGGATGATCTATGTCGAGCCGCGCGGGCTCCGGCGCTATGACCATGAGCGGCTCCACGCCTTTGGCGAGGTGCAGGCGCGCGGCCGGGCCGGCGCGGACCGGGCGGAGGAACTCGACGCGCTGATCGCTTCGGCGAAAGGCGCCGACACCTGCGTGATGCTCTACACCTCCGGCACGACGGGCAAGCCGAAGGGCGTGGTGCTGAGCCATGACAACATCCTCTCCGCCGCCCGTTCCTCCTCCGTCTTCGACGATCTTTGCGCCGCGGACAGCGTGCTCGCCTATCTGCCGATGGCCTGGGTGGGCGACTTCATCTTCTCGATGGGGCAGGCCTATGTCTGCGGCTTCTCCGTCGCCTGCCCGGAAAGCGCGGAGACGATGCTCTCCGACCTCAAGGAGATCGGGCCGACCTATTTCTTCGCGCCGCCGCGGGTGTTCGAAAACCTGCTGACGAGCGTCATGATCCGGATGGAGGATGCGGGGACGCTGAAGAAATGGCTCTTCCGCGTCTTCATGGACCATGCCAAGCGCGTCGGCCCCGATATTCTGGACGGGAAGCCGGTGGGGTTCATGGACCGGCTGAAATACCGGCTCGGCGATCTTCTCGTCTATGGCCCGCTGAAGAACACGCTCGGCATGTCCCGCGTCCGGCTCGGCTATACGGCGGGGGAGGCGATCGGGCCCGAGATCTTCCAGTTCTATCGCGCGCTCGGTGTGAACCTGAAGCAGCTCTACGGGCAGACGGAGGCTTCCGTCTTCATCACCATGCAGCCGAATGGCGAGGTGCGGGCTGATACGGTCGGCGTCCCCTCGCCCGGCGTGGAGCTCCGGATCGACGAGAAGGGGGAGGTCTGGTACCGCTCCCCGGGCGTTTTCGTCGAGTATTACAAGCAGCCCGAGAAGACCGCCGAGACGAAGGACCCGGAGGGCTGGGTCGCCACCGGCGACGCCGGCTTCATCGAGGAGGGGACGGGGCATCTCCGCATCATCGACCGCGCCAAGGATGTGGGGAAGATGGCGGACGGCTCGCTCTTCGCGCCCAAGTTCATCGAGAACAAGCTGAAATTCTTCCCCGACATCCTCGAGGCGGTGGTGTTCGGCGCAGGGCGGGAGATGTGCTGCGCCTTCGTCAACATCGATCTCGGCTCCGTCGGCAACTGGGCGGAGCGGAACAACATCGCCTACGCCTCCTACACCGAGCTGGCGCAGCATCCGCGCGTCTACGAGACGATCCGGGCGCATGTGGAGGCGGTGAACCGCTCGCTGGCGGAGGACCCGATGCTGGCGGGCGGGCAGATCCACCGCTTCGTCGTGCTCCACAAGCAGCTCGACGCCGATGACGGCGAGCTGACGCGGACGCAGAAGGTGCGGCGGACGATCATCGCGGACCGCTATGCGCCGATCATCGAGGCGCTTTACTCGGGGGCGAAGGAGATCTTCGCCGAGACGGAAGTGACCTATGAGGACGGGCGGAAGGGCAAGATCAGCGCGACGCTGAGGATCGAGGATGCGGCGGTGGTACCTGCGCAGCGGAGGGCGGCGGCGTGAAGGACATGGGGCAGGGCTTCGTGACGCCGGACGGGCGGCGGATCGGCGGGCCGGTGATGGAGGTGAAGAACATCACGCTCCGCTTCGGCGGCGTCACCGCGCTCTCCGACATTTCCTTCGACATCCGGGAAGGGGAGGTGCGGGCGATCATCGGGCCGAACGGCGCCGGCAAATCCTCCATGCTCAACGTCATCAACGGCTTCTATCATCCGCAGGAGGGGGAGGTCTGGTTCCGGGGGGCGAAGCGCGGGCCGATGAAGCCGCACCAGATCGCGCATCAGGGCATCGCCCGGACCTTCCAGAACATCGCGCTCTTCAAGGGCATGTCGACGCTGGACAATATCATGTCCGGCAGGCTGACGAAGATGAAGGCATCGATGTTCTCCCAGGCCTACTGGTTCGGCGCGGCGGAGCGGGAGGAGACGGAGCATCGCGAGGCGGTGGAGCGGATCATCGACTTCCTCGAGATCCAGGCGATCCGCAAGACGCCGGTGGGGCGGCTGCCCTACGGGCTCCAGAAGCGGGTGGAGCTGGGGCGGGCGCTGGCGGCGGAGCCCTCGCTCCTCCTCCTCGACGAGCCGATGGCGGGCATGAACGTGGAGGAGAAGGAGGACATGAGCCGCTTCATCCTCGACGTGAACGACGAGTTCGGGACGACGATCGCGCTCATCGAGCACGACATGGGCGTCGTGATGGACATTTCCGACCGCGTGGTGGTGCTCGATTACGGCCGCAAGATCGGGGACGGGCCGCCGGACGAGGTGCGGAACGACCAGGCGGTGATCGACGCCTATCTGGGGGTGCCGCATGAATAAGGCCCTTGCCGCGGCGCTAGCGGCCTCCTTCGCAGCAGCGCCGGCCGCGGCGTCCGACGATGTCGCGGAGCGGTTCGTCAGCTGGTTCCAGGAGCGCTGCGCCCGGCCGATCCAGCAGGGCGCGGCGCCTGACGTCTCCTTGCTCGTCTCCGCGGGAGCCGAGGTGATCCAGCGCTATCCCACCGTGCCGAACTATGCCGATCTCGAAGGGCGGAGCCTCTCCTACTGGGTCTCCCGCGACGATCTGGCGGGGGAGATCGTCATCGTCGTCGAACACACGCCGAAGAGCGAGCGCTGCGCCGTCGTCACCCGCGCGTTCACGGCCGAGCGCTTCGCGCGGCTGATGAAGGAGACCTATCCCGATTATGTCGGGCAGGCGGCGGACGAGGCGGTGATCAACGCCCGCGCCTTCCTCGAAGACCCGAGCGGGCAGGGCCGCAGCCTCGTCTATTCCTCCTACCATGACGCCCAGCACGGGGTTTCCGCCGGGGTCGTCTCCATGAGCGAGGCCGAGTGATGGATCCCGTCGTTCTCAACACCCTGGAAGTGATCCTGAACGGGCTGATGGCCGGGGTGATGTATTCGCTCGTCGCGCTCGGCTTCGTGCTGATCTTCAAGTCCTCCGGCATCTTCAACTATGCGCAGGGCGTGATGGCGCTCTTCGCGGCGCTGACGCTGGTGGGGTTGCAGACGGGGCAGGTGCCTTTCTCCCATCTCATCAACGCGATCTTCGGGACGCAGCTGCATCATTTCGGCTGGGAGCTGCCCTCGATCCTCGCCATTCTCGGCTCGATGGCGGTGATGATCCTCTTCGCCTTCCTCGTGGAGCGATACATCCTCAAGCATCTGGTGAACCAGGAGCCGATCATCCTCTTCATGGCCACGATCGGCCTCGCCTTCTTCATGGAGGGGTTCGGGGACCTGATGTGGGGCGCGGACATCAAGAAGCTCGATGTCGGCCTGCCGCAGGGCGGCTCCTTCTGGCTCGAAGAGCAGACGATGGGCTGGGCCTCGGAAGGCTCCGACTATTACGGCATGTATATCGACCTCCTCGACGTCTGGGCGACGATGATCGCGGTGGCGCTGGTGATCGCGCTCACGCTCTTCTCGCAATACACCAAGACGGGCCGCGCGCTGCGGGCGGTGGCGGACGATCATCAGGCGGCGCTCTCCGTCGGCATCTCGCTCCGCGCGATCTGGGTGATCGTCTGGGCCATCGCGGGGTTCGTGGCGCTGGTGGCGGGGATCATGTGGGGCGCGAAGCTCGGCGTGCAGTTCTCCCTCTCGCTCATCGCGCTGAAGGCGCTGCCGGTGCTGATGCTCGGCGGCTTCACCTCGATCCCCGGCGCGATCGTCGGCGGGCTGATCATCGGGGTGGGGGAGAAGCTCTTCGAGTTCTCCATCGGCCCGATGATCGGCGGCGCGACGGAGAACTGGTTCGCCTACATGCTGGCGCTCCTCTTCCTCGTCTTCCGCCCGCAGGGGCTCTTCGGCGACAAGATCAT
>JAUHWJ010000154.1 GCA_030424705.1 Alphaproteobacteria bacterium
GCGGTTCGCCTCCACATGCGCCTCGTCGCGCCAGATCTCGGCGGCGGCGAGCTGCGCCGGCAGCGGCAGCGGCGCGCCTGCGTAGCTCCGGAGTTGCCGCAGCGTCGCCACCGCCTTCGGCCCGCCCGCGGCGAAGCCGGAGCGCAGGCCCGGCAGGTTCGAGCGCTTGGAAAGCGAATGGAAGACAAGCACGCGCTCCGGGTCCGCCCCCGCCTGCGCCGCCGCGCTCAGCGCGCCGGGCGGCGGCGCGCCGCGATAGACCTCGGCGTAGCATTCATCCGCGAAGATCATGAAGTCATGACGCTCGGCGAGGGCGATCAGCCCAGCCCAGTATTCGGCGGAGGCGACGGCGCCCTGCGGGTTGGCGGGGGAGCAGAGATAGGCCGCCGTCGTCCGCTCCAGAACGTCGGCGGGCAGCGCCGCGAAATCCGGCAGATGCCCGCTCTCCGCCGTCGCGTTGACGTAATAGGGCTCCGCCCCGGCGGTGATCGCGGCGACGGCGTAGCACTGGTAGAACGGGTTAGGCAGGAGGATTACGGGCTTCTTCCCCCCCTTCGCCTCGGGCGAAAGCGCGACCGCGGCGGCGAAGAGCCCCTCCCGCGTCCCGTTGAGCGGAAATACCTGCCGCATCGCGTCGAGCGTGACGCCATAGCGCCGCCCGATCCACCCCCCGATCGCCTCCAGAAGTTCGGGCGCGCCCTCGTTCGGCGGATACTTGCCATAGAGCGGCACATGCCGCGCCAGCGCCTCGGCGAGAAATGGCGGGGCAGGGTGCCGCGGCTCCCCGAGGGACATGGCCACCGGCTCCGCATTCGCCCCGGGCGGGCCCGGCGGATATACGTCGACGAGCGCGCGCAGGCGCGGGAACGCGTATTCGGGCAGGTTCGCGAACCGCTCGGGAGACTGCATCGCTCTGGCCTCATGCGGAGCCTCTGACGGACTCTCGTCCGATCAGGGTAACCGACGGGGGCGCCGGGGTAAAGTTTCTTCGCGAAAGGGGAGGGAAGGCGGCCGTTCTCCATCCCGCGCGCTGAGGCGCAAGCCGCAGGGCGAGGAGTGTCAGGCTTTCCCGAACGGCTTCATTGGTTGGGCGCTCCTGAAATTGGCCTGCAACGCTTCGACAACATCGATATGTGCGCGTTTCTCCGAGTTCTCGACTGGCAAGGTCCTCCTGCCGGCGCCGACAAGCGCCTGGCGGATCAGACCCGCGGCTGATCCGCCCGCGCCCGCCGCCCCCCGGCGGGCGCGTCACCGCGCCCACCGCGGCGTGCACGGCCCGATCTTCGGCCGACGCGGCGGCTTGGCGCCCCTCGCCCTTCGCCTGGGCTCCGGGCGAAGGGCCTCTGCGACCTTCCACCGGAAGGTCGCTGATCGAGGCCGTGGCGCCTTTCGATGGACGGAATCTTGAACCGGGAACGCCCCCCTCACCCCCCCGGCCAGCCCGCCCCCGCCCGCCGCGCCGTCAATCCCTCGCCCCAGCCCGCCAGCGGCGCCGCCGCCAGCGCTTCTCCGCGCCAGAGCGCCGGAGTGGTGATCCGCGCCGCCTGCGGCGCCGCGCGCCAATGCGCCGGCGCCCGCCACTCGCCCGTCGCCGCCAGCTCCGTCAGCCGCCGCGCCCCCGCCTCGCCGAGCGGGGCGACGAGCCCGTTCTCCCCCGCCCTCGCCGCGAGGAAGAACCGCCCGTCCCAGATCGCGCCGCCCTCCGGCAGCGCCATGGGCGCCGGGTCCACCGCCGCCGCCTCCCGCGCCAGCATCACATGCGACGGCCCGTCCGGGCGGATCAGGCAGCCGTGGAGGCTCCGCCCGCCGCCGAGCCGCCAGGAGAGGATCGCGCTCATCAGCGCCGCCTCCGCCTCCGCCCGCGCGCCGTATTCCGCGCCGGAGACGCGGGCCAGCGCCGCGCGCAGCAGCCTGCGCGAAAGCTCCGTGGGCGCCGCGCGGAGCGGCGCGACGGCGAGGCGCATCTCCCCGCAGGCGCCTTCCCGCGCCGCCTCCGCCGCCAGCGCCGCGGCGGCGTGATCGAGCGCCTCCCGCGCGCTCCGCATCCGCGCGGCGGTGGAGGAAAGCCCCTCCGCCGTCAGCCCCAGCGGGTCCAGCGCCTCCAGCGAGCGGCGCGCCCGCACCCGGTCGAAGCGCGGGTCGTCGTTCGAGGGGTCCTCCACCCACGCGGCCCCCCGCGCCTCGAGAAAGGCGCGGAGGTCGGCGCGCCGCAGCCCGAGGAGCGGGCGGAGCCAGACCGCCCCCTCCGCCTCCGTCCGCGCCGCCATCGCCGAAAGCCCGTCGACGCCGGAGCCGCGGGCGAGCCGCATCAGAACCGTCTCCGCCTGGTCGTCCATCGTGTGGCCGAGCGCCACCGCCTCCAGCCCCTCCCGCGCCGCCCAGGCGGAGAGGAGCCGCCGCCGCGCCGCCCGCGCCGCCGCCTGGAGGTTGCCCGCCGCCCCGCGCCCTTCCTCCCAGCGGATCGTCTCGTGGGGGAGGGAGAGCGCCGCCGCTTCGCGCGCGACGAACGCCGCCTCCGCCGCGCTTTCCGGCCGGAGCCCGTGGTCGACCGTCGCGACCGAGAGCGCGGCGCCCCGCGCCTTCGCCCAGTCCGCCGCCGCATGCATCAGCGCCATGCTGTCCCCGCCGCCCGAAACGGCGAGGCCGAGGCGCGGCGCCGCCCCCGCCAGAAGCGCGTCGAGCGCCTCGGCGACTTCGGGGAGAACCGGCGCGGCCTCAGCCACAACCGGCGCGGCCCGCCTCCCGGGCCGCGCGGGCGATCTGGTCCGTCGCCTGCGGATAGCGGCTCGGCACCTCGCGCAAGGTCGCGCAGCCGACCTCGCGGTTGCCGAGGAGGCCGAGCGTTATGCCGAGCTTCAGGAGGCTTTCCGGCGCGGTCGGGGCCGCGGGGTTCAGCTCCGCCCCGTCGATGAACCGCTCCGCCGCCGCGCGGTATTCGCCGGCGACGAAGTGGACCTCGCCGAGCCGGTAATGCGCCTCCGGCGCCAGCGCGCTTCCGGGATGGTCTGTCAGGAACCGCTCGAACGCGGCCCGCGCGGTCTGCGAATTCCCGCCCTGCGCCGCCGCCAGCGCCGCGTCGAAATCGGCGCGCTCCGCGCCGGATACGGCCGCGCGCGAGGTCAGCACGCCGAGGACGCCGCCGCCCTGCTGCGTCGGCGCGGGAGCAGGCGCGGGCGCCGGGGCCGGGCTCGTCTCCTCCTGGAAGAGGATCGAAGGGTCGCCGCCTTCCAGCTCGATGATCCGGTATTCGAGGTCGAGCATCTTCTGCTTCGTCGCCGCCTCGTGCTGGCGTTGCGCGAATTCCAGCCGCTCGACCTGGCCGACGAGCCGCTTCAGCTCGTCCTCGACCGCGGCGATACCCCCGCCCGCGGCGACGACGCCGCGCAGCCGGCCAAGCTCGGCCTGCATCTCCTCCAGCTGCTTCTTCATCTGGAGGAATTCGTAGCGGTCGACCTGCGCCGCCGCGCCGGAGGCGAGGCCGAGCGCCGTCGCCAGCCCGAGGAGCGGCGCCGCCGCGCCCATCCGCATCGTCATCGCCGTGCCTCCCCTGTTAGTCCGCGCGACCGGAACGTATCCGGCCGCGCGTTCGTTCCGTCCCGGCTCAGCTCGTCGGCGCGCCGGCCACCACGCTCACCGCGCGGCGGTTCTGGGACCAGCAGTTCTCCGCGGAGCAGAGCTGCTCGGGCCGCTCCTTGCCGTAGGAGATCGTGCGGAGCCGGCTCGGGGCGACGCCCTGCGCCGCGAGGAAGGCGCGCGCCGCCTCGGCCCGGCGGGCGCCGAGCGCGAGGTTGTATTCGCGCGTGCCGCGCTCGTCGGCATGGCCCTCGACCACGACGTTGACGGCGGGGTTCTCCGCCAGCCAGGCCGCCTGCCGCACCAGCGTCTGCTGGCCCGCGGCGGTGAGGCGGGAGCTGTCCGTCTCGAAGAAGACGCGGTCGCCCACCGTCTGCTGGAAATAGGCGACCGACGCTGGGTCGAGCGCCCCGATGGCGGAGGGGTTGCCCCCCGGCCCGCTGGCCTCGGGCGGCTCCTCGGAGCAGGCGGCGAGCAGGAGCGCCGCGCCGGCCATAAGGGTCATCTTGAACGTGCTTGTCATCGTCTCAGGTCTCCACCATAAGCGCCGCCGGCCTTGCCGCGCGGCTGTTTCGTCTCTTCAGCGTCCCCTCACGGCCCGCCCGCCTCACGGCAGGAGCGGCGACCAGGCCGGGTCCGATCCCGCGCCCGGAACCGTCAGTCTCTTCAGGTTCCGGCCGGTGATGTCCACGCTCCAGAGGCTCGCGGCCCCGTTCGCGCCCGCGCTCTCGCGGAAAAATGATATGACCCGCCCGTTGGGGGACCATGTGGGCCCCTCGGACAGGAAGCTCGCGTCGAGGATGCGCTCGTCCGAGCCGTCCTCCCGCATCACGCCGACGGCGAACTGCCCGCCGCCCGACTTGGTGAAGGCGATGAGGTCCCCGCGCGGCGACCAGACCGGGGTGCCGTAGCGCCCCTGCCCGAAGCTGATCCGCGTCGCCGGCCCGCCCGAGGCGCTCATGATGTAGATCTGCTGCCCGCCGCCGCGGTCGCTCTCGAACACGATCCGCCGCCCGTCCGGGCTGAAGGAAGGCGCGGTCTCGATCGCCGGTGAATCGGTCAGCCGCGTGAGCCGCCGCGTGGCCAGCTCCATCACGTAGATATCCGTGTTGCCCCCCTGTTCGAGGGACATCACCACCTGCCGCCCGTCGGGCGAGAAGCGCGGCGCGAAGCTCATGCCGGGGAAATTGCCGAGGATCTCCTGCTGCCCGGTGGCGATGTTGAGGAGATAGATCTGCGGCTCCCCCCGCTCGAAGGAGATGTAGAGCAGGTCCTGGTCCACCGGAGAGAAGCGCGGCGTGACGACGAGCTGCCGCCCGTCGGTTAGGAAGCGGTGGTTCTCCCCGTCCTGGTCCATCACCGCGAGGCGCTTGACGCGCTGGCCCTTCGGCCCGCTCTCGTGGACATAGACGATGCGGCTGTCGAAATACGGCCCCTCGCCGGTCAGCCGGGCATAGACGGCGTCGGCGATCTTGTGCCCGATCCGCCGCCACTCCGCCGGATCGGCGAAGAACTGGAGCCCCTCGACCTGCCCTTGCGCGAAATTGTCGAAGAGCCGGAACTGCACCAGCAGCCGCCCGTCCGCCTCGATGCTCGCCCGCCCGGTCAGCAGAGCGTCGGCGTTGATCGCCTGCCAGTCGGCGTAGCGCGGCGCGCTGTCGAAATCGTCGATCTGCTGGATGAAGGCTTCGGGCGGCACGGCGCGGAAGAGGCCGGAGCCTTCGAGATTCGCCAGAACGACGCCGCGGATGCGCTGCGCGAGGTCCGCCGCCGCGCCCGGCGCGCCGAAGAAACCCGGCGCGGCGAGGGAGATCGGCTCGAACTCCCCGCCGGCGACCGTGATCTCCAGCGCGCCGTCATTCGTCTGGGCCCGCGGCGCGGAAAGCGCCGGCAGGATGAGGAGGAGGGCGATGAGAAGACGCGTCATAGGAACTGGATCTCCCGCGGCGTGAAGGTCACGTTCATTAACCGCCATGACCCGTATCTGTCACGGGGCAGCGCGGCGAAAACGCCCGCCGCCTCGGCGCGGCGGAGCGCGCGCACCCCCGCCCGATAGAGCGCGTCATGCGCGGCGTCGAGCCGGCCGGAGGGCTGCAGCACCTCGGGCCCGGCGATGATCCGCCCCTCCTCGCTCACCTCGATCCGGAT
>JAUHWJ010000155.1 GCA_030424705.1 Alphaproteobacteria bacterium
GATCAGCGCGCCGACCCGCGATTTCATCTCCCGCGCCGCCTTGTTGGTGAAGGTGACGGCGAGGATCTCGTTCGGCTGCGCGCGGCCCGTGGCGAGCAATTGCGCGATGCGGCAGGTGAGCGCCTTGGTCTTGCCCGTGCCCGCGCCCGCGAGCATCAGCACCGGCCCGTCCAGCGTCTCCACCGCCGCGCGCTGCGGCGCGTTCAGCCCGTCGAGCCAGGCCGCGCCGGCGGGCCCGGCGGGGCGCGCCATGTCGGAGAGGCGCCGCCCCTCCCATGCGTCGAAAGCGTCCCCGAGGTCGGGGTCGAAGGCCGGATCGCTCATGGGGCGCAAGTCTAGCTTGAAGCGGGGCTCAGGCAAAGCCCCTGTTCGCGGAATGTTCATTTCGCCCGGGCTTTTCCCGCAGCCTCGCGGGATTACATTGAGGGCCAGCACAAGGAGCCTTCCGATGTTCAGCCTCTTCCGCAAACCCGAACTCCCCGCGCCCGGCATGGCCCTTCGCGGCCGGGCGGAGCCCATCGCGACGGCGGAGGCGCATTTCCTGAGCGGCCGCCCGCTCCAGCCGATTCCCGCCCATCTCGAAAAGGCGATGTTCGGCATGGGCTGCTTCTGGGGCGTGGAGCGGATGTTCTGGTCGCTCCCGGGCGTCTGGGTCACCGCCGTCGGCTATGCCGGGGGGGAGACGCCGAACCCGACCTATCGGGAAGTCTGCACCGGCGCGACCGGGCACAACGAGGTCGTGCTCGTCGCCTTCGACCCGGCGCAGATCGGCTATGACCGCCTGCTCAAGACCTTCTGGGAAGGGCATGACCCGACGCAGGGGATGCGTCAGGGCAACGATGTCGGCACGCAGTATCGTTCGGGCGTCTACGCCTTTTCGCCGGAACAGCGCGCCGCCGCGGAGGCCAGCCGGGAGGCGTTTCAGAAGCGCCTGGCCGAGGCCGGTTTCGGCCGCATCACCACGGAGATCGTGGACGCCCCCGCGTTCTATTATGCTGAGGATTATCACCAGCAATATCTCGCCAAGAATCCGGGCGGCTATTGCGGGGTGGGCGGCACCGGCGTTTCCTGCCCGGTCGGCCTCACGGCCTGAAGCTGCCCGCCGTCGCCGCGCCGCGGCGGCTCAGCGGACGAGCACCGCGTAGACCGTCTCCGTCATCTCGGACTGGCCGATGAACTCGGAATAGACCGTCGAGCTGACGAGATCGCGATTGAGGCAGTTTTCTGACCCGTCCGAACAGGCCGGGACGGGCGGCTGGAGCAGGAAGAGCTCCGTGAAGCCGACGACCGGCGCATGCGCGACGCCGTTGTCGTCCACCTGCACCGCCCCGCAATTGACCACGGTCGCGTTCATCACCCGTCGCTCGAGGCTGCGATCGATCGGGCTCAGGGGCGGATTGTAGGTGAAATTGGAATAGGCCGGCTCGACGTCCAGCGCGTCCGCGACCCCGTCGCCGTTCACGTCGATCGGGTTCCCGTCCTCGTCATAGGCGCGCCTGGTCTGGATCTGCGCCACGAATTCGTCGGGCGCGCCGAGATGCGTGTCGAGCGATCCGTCCTCCCCCGCCTCGGCGAGGGACTGGCCCGCAAGCACCGTGATCCCGCTGGGCAGCGTGTAGGTGTCCCGGCTGTGAAGCCACTCCTCCCGCTCCACCAGATAGGCGTCGTAGAACGTCGTCGTCTCGAACGGCGGCAGTTCGAAGTCGCGGAAGAAGCGGTTCGGGAAGTAGGACGTGTAGAAGTTCGCGACGTTGGAATAGGTCGTGGGCTGCGCAATGTAGTTGAAGATCTCCCCCGTCCCGTCGTCGAGGCAGTTGCTGGCGAGTCCGGAGCGGAAGCAGGGATTGAGGCGCAGGTTGTAGTCGTCAAATTGCGCGATCTTCGGGTGGTTCAGCCGCGAAGATGCGGGAATGCCGAAGGCGGCGTTCGCGATCGCCGTCGGCTCGTCCCAGATGCGCCCCTTGAGGATATCGAGGTCGGGCTGGAACAGGATCGACTCGTCCCGCAGCGGATGCGCCGTGCCCGGGTTGAAGACCGAGTTTCCGTCGGAATCGACAAGCTGGCTGTGCTCGCCCTCGGCGTCGCGGTCCCAGTCCAGCACGCCGGAAATGGGCTCGTCCCACATGTCGAAGGCGGTGTTGAGCGCGGTCGTCACCTCCTCGGGCGAGGCGGCGACGAAGGCGACGTCCTCGCCGACGCAGAACTCTTCTTCCCGCGCGGAGGCCATCATGCAGATCGCGAAGGCGGTCGCCGCCTCCTCCGCCGTCATCGCCGGGTCGGCGCCCGGCAGGGTGAGCGGATCGGAGCAGATCGTGCGCACGGCCGCGGGGCCGTTCAGCGCAAGCCGGCGCGCAAGGCTGTTCGGCAGGGTCAGCGCGCCGTCCGAATCCATCTGCCCGTCGGCGACATGGCGGAACTGGATGCCGACATTGGCCGGGTCGCGCGTCGCCTCCTCGAAGGAGCCGCCCTCCGTCCCCTCCCAGGGGTTGCAGACGACGAGGTTGGAAAGCGCGCCGCAGGCGAGCCGCTTCCGCGTCGCTGCCGCCACGGTCCGCACCACGTTGGTCTCCCGCACGGTGTCGGAGCCGGCCGAGTTGATGAGCCGCATCAGGGAGTTGCGAACGGATCGCTCCTCCGCGACGGCGACGACGAAGCGCGCGGAGGCGGAGGCGGCCACGTCCTCCATCCCGGAGGAGCCGCCATTCGCGAAGGCGGTGTGCAGGAGGTCCGGCCCGCCGATATCCGCCGCGAGATTGTATTGCGCGCCGCTGTCATCCGAAAGGTCGGAGAGGAAGAAGAGATGCGAGATGCCGAACTCGGCGCCGTCGCCCTCGCTGAACGCCGCGGCCTTGGGCGCGAGGCCGCCCGCGAACACCGAATCAACGGCCCGCTCGATCGCGTCGCTCGCGCCGTCGAGCTCCGCCGCGGCGGCGAGCGCGGCCTGGTCCGTGAAGGCCTGCATGCGCGAATGTTCGGAATAGACGCGGCCGAAATCGATCACCACGCCGGACGTTCCGAAGAGAAGGACGGAAAAGACGACAACCTGCGTCGCCATCGACGCAGCTTCATTCTGAAGGAACTTCGTGCTCTTCCTCAGGATCACGCAACACCCCAACACGCAAGCCGCGCATGGCTTGCTATAGCAGCCTGCGCCGCACTATGGAAGCGTCGAGCGGGTGCGGCAAGTCTGCGCCCGCTCCATCATGCCGCAACAAGCCTGATGAGGCGTGAACGCGCGGCGGAAGGAAGAAGAGATGCCGATCTGGAGCGCGATCACGACCCTTCCGGGCGCGGAGGCCGCCGCCGCGCTGGGCGAGGCGCTGGAGGCGGCGGAGCCTGCGCCCTACGGCGTCGGCGTCATGGAGATCGAGGACGGGAGCGGCCTCTTCGAGGTCGCGGCCTGGTTCGATACGGCGCCGCCCGGCGCGGCCCTCGCCCTCGCCGCCGCGGCCTTCGGCGCGCGGCCCTTCGCCGTTTCCGAGATCGGGGAGAGGGACTGGGTTTCCGAGGTGCAGCGGGAGCTTGCGCCCGTCTCGGCCGGGCGCTTCCTCGTCCATGGCGCGCATGACCGGGCGCGCGCCGCCGGCCGCCGCCATGCGCTGGAGATCGAGGCGGCGATGGCCTTCGGCACCGGGCATCACGGCACGACGCGCGGCTGCCTCCTCGCCATCCATCATCTCGCGAAATCCGGCTTCCGCCCGCGCCGCGTCGCGGATATCGGCGCGGGGACGGGCGTGCTGGCGATGGCGGCGGCCTCGCTCTGGCGCGCGCCCGCCCTCGCCTCCGACATCGATCCGGTCGCGGCGGAGACGGCGCGGGCCAACGCCGCGGCGAACCGGCTCGGCCCCTGGATCCGGGCGCTCCGGGCGCCGGGCTTCGCGCATCCGGCGCTCCGCGCTTCGGCGCCCTATGACCTCGTGCTCGCGAACATCCTGGCGAACCCGCTGAAGCGCCTCGCGCCCGCAATGCGCCGCCACGTGGCGCCGGGCGGCGTCGTCGTGCTTTCCGGCATCCTCAACGGGCAGGCGGCGGGGGTGGAGGCGGTCTATCGCGCCTGGGGCTTCTCCCGCCGGCGCCTGACGCGGGACGGGGACTGGACTACGCTGACGCTCGACGCCTGAATCGAAACGGCCGCCCCCGGGGGGGGCGGCCGCTCCGGTCCCTGGCGGGGATCAGCCCCGGCGGCGGGCGATCTCGGCGGCGAATTCGCCGAGGTCGCGGTCGCCCAGCCCGATGTCGCGGAGCTGGGCCGGGGAGAGCTTGACGAGCTCGCTGTGCGTCCGCTCCGCGACGATGCGGGCGCGGACGGCGCGGATGACACGCTCGCCGAACTGGACGGCGCGGAAGACGGAGATGGCCCCGAAGGGCGCGACGCGGGAGGTCTCGATGACGGCCATGACGGGCTCCTGATGCAGGGGCTGCAACGCCCCGGTGTTCGATGTCGCGCATCTAGGAGCCTTGAAATCGCTCCGCAAATGCGCAGCCGTCATGCCCGTCATGCGTGCGGATCATGGGTGTTTTGTGGCGCCGCACAACGCGCCGCGCATGTCGCTTTCAGCCTTTGCGCTGGCCGTTGTTCATGCTTCGTGCTAGGAGCCGTGAACGCGGCGTCAACAAGGTTTCTTCAATGCGCGTCATCGGAATCGACCCGGGCCTGCGCCGCATGGGCTGGGGGGTGATCGAGGCGGGCGCCGGGGGGCGCCTCCGGCATGTCGCCTCGGGCGCGGTGGCCACCGATTCGGGCGATCTCGCGCCGCGGCTGGCGCTCCTCGCCGCCGGGCTCCGCGCCGTCCTCGCCCGCCATGCGCCGGAAGTCGCGGCGGTGGAGAAGACCTTCGTGAACCGGGATCCGGCCGGCGCGCTGAAGCTCGGGCAGGCCCGCGGCGTCGCGCTCCTGATCCCGGCGGAGGCGGGGCTCGCCGTCCACGAATATGCGCCCAACGAGGTGAAGAAGACGGTCGTGGGCGTCGGCCATGCCGAGAAGGCGCAGATCCTCCACATGGTCCGCCTCCTCCTCCCCGGCGCCGACCCGGCGAGCGCGGACGCGGCGGATGCGCTGGCCGTCGCGATCTGCCATGCGCAGCATGCCGGCCCCGCGCTCCGCGCCGCATCGGAGGCTGCGCGATGATCGGCAAGGTCTCGGGGCGGGTGGACCATGTGGCGGAGGATCACGCGCTGATCGAGGCGGGGGGCGTCGGCTACGAGGTCCACGCCCCGCCGCGCGTCCTCGCCGGGCTCCGGCCGGGGATGGAGGCGGCGCTCTACACCGTCCACATCGTGCGGGAGGATGCGCAGCAGCTCTTCGGCTATCCGACGCGGGAGGAGAGGGACTGGCACCGCCTCCTCGCCTCCGTCCAGGGCGTCGGCGCGAAGGTGGCGCTCGGCATTCTCGGCGCGCTCGGGGCGGAGGGGGCGGCGCGGGCCGTCGCGCTCGGCGATGCGGCGGCGATGAAGGCCGCGCCCGGCGTCGGCCCGAAGCTCGCGCAGCGGATCGTGCTGGAGCTGAAGGGCAAGGCCCCCGCCGGCGCCGCGCCGCTCCCCCTTCCCCGCGCCGCCGCGCCGAAAGGGGAGCGGAGCGCGCGGGAGGATGCGCTCTCCGCCCTCGCCAATCTCGGCTACCAGCCCTCCGAAGCCTCCGCCGCCGTCCTCGCGGCGGAGGAGGCGGGGGCCGAGGGGGCGCCGGCGCTGATCCGCGCCGCGCTCAAGTCG
>JAUHWJ010000156.1 GCA_030424705.1 Alphaproteobacteria bacterium
GCAGACGGGCTCGGACCTTTCCCCCTGCAACAAGATCCACCAGCATCTCTCTCCCCGCCTCCGCGACGGGATCAGGGAGGCCGGCGGCATCCCGATGGAGTTCCCCGTCCATCCGATCCAGGAGACGGGGAAGCGGCCGACCGCGGCGCTCGACCGCAACCTCGCCTATCTCGGCCTCGTGGAACTTCTCCACGGCTATCCGATAGACGCCGTGGTGCTGACGACGGGCTGCGACAAGACCACCCCCGCGCTGCTTATGGCGGCGGCGACTGTGGACATTCCGGCGATCGTTCTTTCGGGCGGGCCGATGCTGAACGGCTGGATGGAGGGCGACGATCTTGTCGGCTCCGGCACCGCGATCTGGAAGATGCGGCGGGAGCTTGGCGCGGGGAAGATCACGGAGGAGGAGTTCCTGATCGGCGCCGCCGGCTCCGCCCCCTCGCTCGGCCATTGCAACACGATGGGCACGGCGAGCACGATGAACGCGATGGCCGAGGCGCTCGGCATGTCGCTCACCGGCTGCTCCGCCATTCCCGCCCCCTATCGGGAGCGGATGGGCATGGCCTATGTCACCGGCAAGCGCATCGTCGAGATGGCCTATGAGGACCTGAAGCCCTCCGATATCATGACGCGGGAGGCGTTCCTGAACGCCATCGCCGTCAACAGCGCCATCGGCGGCTCCACCAACGCACAGCCGCATCTCCACGCCATCGCCAACCATATGGGTGTCGAGCTGAAGCCGGCGGACTGGCAGATCCACGGGCATGACATCCCGCTCCTCCTCAACATGCAGCCGGCGGGCAAGTATCTCGGCGAGCGCTTCTTCCGCGCTGGCGGCGTGCCCGCGATCATGTGGGAGCTGCGCGAGGCCGGGCGGCTCCAGGAAGCGATGACGGTCACGGGCCGGAAGATGGCCGAAAATCTCGACGGCCGCGAGTCGAAGGATCGGGAGATGATCCGGCCCTATGCCGAACCGATGGTGGAGCATGCCGGCTTCGTCGTGATGACGGGCAACCTCTTCGACACGGCGATCATGAAGACCTCCGTGATCTCGAAGGAGTTCAGGGACCGCTACCTCTCCACCCCCGGAGACGAGAACGCATTCGAGGCGCGGGCCATCGTCTTCGAGGGCTCGGAGGATTATCACGACCGGATCAACGACCCCTCGCTCAATATCGACGAGCATTGCGTGCTGGTGGTCCGCGGCGCCGGCCCGATCGGCTGGCCGGGCTCGGCGGAGGTGGTGAACATGCAGCCGCCCGACGCGCTCCTGAAGCGCGGGATCACCTCCCTCCCCACGATCGGCGACGGACGCCAGAGCGGCACGGCGGACAGCCCCTCGATCCTCAACGCCTCGCCCGAGGCCGCGGCGGGCGGAGGGCTCGCTTACCTCAAGACCGGCGACATGGTTCGGATCGACCTCAACACGGGCCGGGTGGACGCGCTGGTGGACGAGGCCGAATGGGAGGAGCGGAAGAAGGCCGGCCCGACCTCCTATCCCGCCAGCCAGACCCCGTGGCAGGAGATGGCGCGCAA
Source organism: Alphaproteobacteria bacterium (assembly GCA_030424705.1). Taxonomy (GTDB): domain Bacteria; phylum Pseudomonadota; class Alphaproteobacteria; order Rhodobacterales; family Rhodobacteraceae; genus Pikeienuella. The sequence goes on from JAUHWJ010000156.1 coordinate 1,537, forward strand.
CCATGTGACGCAGCTGGCGCAGGGCGGATGCATCGACCTCGCGATCAAGTATCAGAAGGTCCGGAAGGACGTGCCGCGGCACAATCACTGAGCGAGCTGGCCGCCCTCCTCTTCGAGGATGGCGGCCAGCCCCTCCCGATAGGTCGGATGCCGGAGCGTGAGGCCGAGGCTTTCCTTGGTGCGCGCGTTCGAGACGCGCTTGGACTCGGAATAGAAGCTCCGCGCCATCGGGCTAAGCTCCGCCGTTTCGTAATCCACCGCGGGCGGGAGCGGCAGGCCGAGGAGTTTGGCGGCGTGGGCGATCACGTCCTCGGGCGGGGCCGGGTCGTCATCGCAGAGGTTGTAGACCGCGCCCGGGTCGGGCCGGGCGATGGAGGCGCGGAGCGCCGCGGCGATGTCGTCCCGGTGGATGCGGCTGAAGACCTGGCCGGGCTTGATGATCCGTCGCGCCGTCCCGTCCCGCACCTTCTCGAACGGGCCGCGGCCGGGGCCGTATATGCCGGCGAGGCGGAAGATCATCAGCGGCAGGCCCGTCGCCCGCCACTCCGCCTCGGCGGCGACGCGCATCTCGCCCCGCTTCGTCGTCGGCGCGGGCTCCGTCTCCTCGTCTACCCAGCCGCCGGCCCGGTCGCCATAGACGCCGGTCGTGGAAAGATAGCCCACCCATTGGAGCGGCGGCGCGGAGAGGTGCGGGCCGAGGACGCGGAGCGTCGGGTCCCCCGTCTCGTCCGGCGCGGCGGAGACGAGGAGATGCGTAGCGGCGCGCACGATCTCCGGCGACGGAGGCCACAGGGCCGGCTCCGCGCCGGAGGCGGCGACGGCTGCGGCCCTGTCGGGCGCGCGGTGCGTGCCGATCACGAGCCAGCCTTCCGGGACAAGGAGAGCGGCGAGCGCGCGCGCGGAATAGCCGAAACCGGCGCAGAGGAGCGTGGGCATTGGGTCCGCCTTCCATTGGCTCTATGCTGCGTTCCTTAACCCGACGCGGAGCCCCGATGCGAGCCCTCGCTCTTCTGCCCCTGCTGTTCCTCGCCGGCGCCGCCGACGCCGTGGAGGACTACGAATCGTGCGTCGCGCTGGTGGAGCGGGATGCGCCGCGCGCCGTCAGGGAGGCGCGGATCTGGCGGGAGGAGACGGCGGCGCTCGGCGCCCTCCATTGCGAGGCGCTGGCGCTTGCCGCCACCGGCTCCCCGCGTCTTGCGGCGGAGCGGCTGGAGGCCCTCGCCATCGCGCCCGCGCTCTCACCGGAAGAGCAGGCCGCCGTCTGGCTCCAGGCGGCGACGCTCCGGCGCGACGCCGGGGAAGCGACGGCGGCGGAGGCCGCGCTGGCCTCGGGGCTGGCGGTCGCTCCCGGAGCCGCGGCGGCCCCGCTCCTGATCGAACGGGCCGCGCTCCGGGCGACCGGCGGAGACGATCGTAGCGCGCTCGATGCGCTCGATTCAGCGCTTCGGCTAGAGCCCGGGAACGCGGAGGCGCTGACGCTCCGGGCCGCGGCGCGGCGGCGGCTCGGGGACCCTGCCGGCGCCCTCGCCGATGCGGAGGCGGCTCTCGCCGTCGACCCGGCGAAGGCGCCCGCCGCGCTAGAGCGCGGCCTCGCCGCAGCCGAACTGGGGCAGGGGGAGGCGGCCCGCGCCGCCTTCCTCGCCGCCATCGCCGCCGCTCCGGACAGCCCGGCGGCGAAGATCGCTCGGGCCGCCCTTCAGGCCCTTGACGCGCCTGAAGGCGACTAACGGCGATGGCCCGCTTGACTCATCGGCGCGGGCGGGTAGATAGAGCGCTCCGAATTCACCCGCTCCGGCGGGCGCGCTTGCGCGGGGCAGGAGAGACGAGATGGCGAAACCGACGACAGTGAAGATCCGGCTGAACTCCACCGCGGGGACCGGCCATTTCTACGTGACGAAGAAGAACTCGCGCACGATGACGGAGAAGATGTCCGTCCAGAAGTACGACCCCGTCGTGCGCAAGCATGTCGAATACAAGGAAGGCAAGATCAAGTGATCTGAGCGCTCCGTAAGGGGCGCCGTCTTGAAGCCGGCCCAGCGCCCTCGCGCGGGCCGGTTTTTTCTTTTAGTCGCCGACGACGTGAACCGGGCGGCGGCCGAGGCTGAGATCGGCGATCGAGCGTAGCGCGGTCCTGGCGATCTCCTCGAAGCATTCATCCGTCCAGCAGAGCGCATGCGGCGTCACGATCACGTTCTCCATGCGCAGGAGAGGCGAATCGGGTTGGATCGGCTCTACTTCCGTTACGTCGAGCCCGGCCCCCGCGATCTCCCCGGTCGCCAGCGCCTCCGCCAGCGCCGCCTCGTCATGGATCGGGCCGCGCCCGACATTGACGAAGAAGGCCGTCCGCTTCATGGCTCGGAACGACTCGCGCCCGATCAGATGGCGCGTCTCGGGCGTCAGGAGGCAGCAGACGACCAAGGCGTCAGCCTCCGCCAGCACCGTCTCCAGCGGCGCCTTCCGCGCGCCGAGTGCGGCGATCTGCGCTTCCGCCACATGCGGGTCGGCGGCGAGGATGCGCCCGAAGAAGGGCGCGGCAAGACGGATCAGCTCCGAGCCAATGCCTCCCGCGCCGACGATCCCGAGCGTCCGCCCGGTCAGACCGACGCCCATATGTTCGACCCGGTCGTTCCACCGCCCCTCCCGCACCAGCCGGTCCTTCTTGAATAGCCGTGTGGTGAGCGCAAAGACGAGCGTCAGCGCCGCCACCGCCACGGGCCGGCGTATCGCGAAGGGCGTGTTCGTCGTCAGAACGCCCTTCGCGGCGAGCGCGGCGACGTCGACCGTGTCATAGCCGACGCCGTTCCGCGCCACGATCTTCAGCCGGAGATCGGGGCGGGAGACGACATCTGCCCCAACGCGCGGCAGGTTCACATGAAGCGCGTCGAAGGCCGCGGCATGGTCCGCGGTGATCGCCTCGCAGGGCTCCAGCCATTCCCACTCGATCGCCGGGTTCGCCTTCAGCTCGTCAAAGGCCGCAGGGTTGAAGCAAGGCTCGCCGGACGCGGTCAGGAGATCCCTGGTCACGCCTACCCTGAACCGTTCCGCCGTCATGCCGTTCCTCCCGCCTCTGCGTCTCAGGCGACAATCGGCCGCGCCGTGCGGGCGTGCAAGAGCGCACGGCCCGCATCCGGAGGCGCGATCCGTTAACGTGATGGCCGCATCGGCGATGTAATGTCCTCTCCGCCCCGAAAGGCGAGGATCGCGTGCTGCACTGGCTCAATACGTATTTCGACCGGTTCGCAGCGCGGACGAAGCACTTGCCCGTGCGCGCCTCGGCGGCGCGCAGTTCCGGCGTTATCGTCGTCGTGGCGGTCGTCTTCGTCAGCGCCATCGTCGAGGTCGGCAACATCGCGATGACGGCCCTGCGCGGCTATCCGATCACGAACGATCACTACTCGCATGTCTTCATTGCGATCGCTGTGGCCGCGGCGATCGCCTATCCCGTGATGCTCTACAGCATCGGCACGGCGCGGGCGCTTGCGCGGACCAAGCGCGAGCTGGCGGAGGCCGCGGAGGAGGCGGAGCGGGCGAATCGCATGAAATCCACGTTCCTCGCCACGACGAGCCACGAAATCCGCACGCCGCTCAACGCCATCATCGGCATGGCGGAAATGCTTCGCCGCAGCGTCGGGAGCGAGGCCGAGCGCGCGCATGTCGCCGTTCTCGGCGAGGCCGCGCAGTCCCTCTCCCGCCTCCTCACCGATATTCTCGACATCTCGAAGGTCGAGGCCGGCCGGCTCGTGATCGCGCCCGAGCCGACTGATCTCCATGCCTTGCTTGAAGGCGTCGTCGCGCTCTGGCGGCCGCAGGCTTCGGAAAAGGGCGTTTCGCTGCGTCTTTCCATGTCGCCGGACGTGCCGGCCTGGGTGGAGACAGATGGGCCGCGACTGCGCCAATGCCTCGGGAATCTACTTTCGAACGCCATCAAGTTCACGCCTCAAGGCCTGGTTTCGGTTTCGGTCGCTGTTCCGGAGACCGCGGAAGGGGGCTTCCTCGTCTCGATCGCGGTGCGCGACAGCGGGCCGGGTCTTTCGCCGGAAGAGCAGGCGCAGCTCTTCCAACCCTTCGAGCAGGTGGGCGATATGCGGCAGCGGCGGCGGGGCGCGGGGCTCGGCCTCGCGATCTCCCGCAACCTCGCGC
>JAUHWJ010000157.1 GCA_030424705.1 Alphaproteobacteria bacterium
CGTGACGAAGGATGTGGCGCCCTACGAGATCGTCGGCGGCGTGCCGGCGAAGCCGCTGCGCCGCCGCCAGCCGCCAGAGATCGCGGAGCGACTGATCGCGCTCGCCTGGTGGGACTGGAGCCATGAGCGGCTCCGCGAGGCGCTGCCGGATTTCCGCGCTATGAAGGCGGAGGCCTTCCTCGAGAAATACGGTGGTTAGGGGCGGCCTAAGCCGCCCCGCACGCCTCACGCCCAGCCGAGCGCCTTCAGCGACTCGCCGTCGTTCCAGATCTTCGTCATGTGGCTGATCCGCCCGCCGGCGAATTCCATCGCATAGACATAGTCGGCGGCGACGCTTCGCCCCGTCGCCGGCGCCGGCCCGCCCTCGGCGGTATGCGTGCCGTGGAAGACGGCGAAGGCCAGGAGGACGCCGCGCGCTTCGTCCGCCGCGAAGCCCTTCAGCTCATAGCGGCCGTCGGGGAGAGGGACGAGGAGGCCTTTCATCCATTCCGTGTAGCCCTCCAGCGTCTGGACCTCCGCCAGCGCGCCCGACTGGCAGGAAAAGCTCGCGTCCGCCGCGCAATATTGCGCGCAGGCGGCCCAGCCGCCCCCCGTCTCGCAGGCGTCGAAGAAGGCCATTCCGGTTTCGGTCATGCTCATCGTCTCGTCTCCTCTCGGATGCGGGCGGGGCCGACCCCCGCGCCGTCATGTATCGAAGATTGGCATGGCGGGCGCCGGCCGGTATCGTTCATATGCAGCAAAGGATGCAGGAGGGATGCGCGGCGCCCACCCTCCGCAGGGCTAGGGGGCGGGATGCAGGATGAGGCGCAAGCGGCTGAACTGCTTTCGAAACGCGAGCTCGAAGTCGCCGCCGCCTATGCCGAGGGGCTGAGCTACAAGGAAATCGCGCGCGATCTCGGCGTCTCGCCCACCACGATCCGCTCCCATCTCCGCACCGTCTACGGCAAGCTCGGCGTCACCTCGAAGATCGCGCTCTCCCAGGCGCTGGTCGACCCGAAGGCGGCGAACGAGGCGGAGCGGGACGCCGCCGCGCTCACGGCCGACCTTGCGCTCGAACTCGACGACGCGATGCGGCGGGAACGGATGATGGCGCGCGTCCTCCGCCTCGTCAGCCGGCGGGACGCGGACCTCGACGCCGTGATCGACGAGGTGATCGACCAGGCGCTGGACATCTGCGAGGCGGAGTTCGGCGTGCTCTTCGAACATCACGGCGACCTCCGGTTCAGCGCGATGCGCTCGCGCAACATCGCGCCCGCCTTCGCATCGTGGCTGGCCGAGCATGGCGAGTTCGTCGCCGAGCCCGCCACCGGACTCGGGCGGGTGGCGACGACGCGCGCGGTGGTCAACATCGCCGACGTGCGGGGCGAGGAGGTCTACACCGAACGCGCCTCGCTCCGCGTGGCGACGGCCGAGCTTGGCGGCGCGCGCTCCTTCGCCGCGATCCCGATGCTCTCGGGCGACCGGCTGATCGGCGCATTCACCGTCTACCGGACGCGGGTTCACCCGTTCAACGAGCGGGCTCTGGAGCTGGCGCAGGCCTTCGCCGACCAGGCCGTCATCGCCATCGAGAATGTCCGACAGTTCCGCGCGTTGCAGAACCGCCTCGCCCGCGCCGCCGCCTCGCGCGAGATTCTGGAGGCGATCCGCACCTCCCGCGAGGATGCGGCGCCGGTCTTCGACGTGATCCTGAAGCACGCCCGCCAGCTTTGCGACGCGCCCTTCGCGGCGCTGGCGCTTGGCAGAGAAGGGGATACGCATCAGGTGATGGCGGCGCATCACGGCGCCGTCCAGAGCACGGAGGACATATACCGGGAGGGCGGGATTCCGATGGACCCGGTCCGCTCCTTCGCCGCCCGCTCGATCATCGAGAAGCGGGCGATCCACCTGCCGGACATGCGCGATACGGACGAATACCGCGCCGGCTATCCCAACGTCGTCGCGCTTTGCGACAATCAGGGTATCCGCACCAATCTCTTCGTGCCGCTGATCTCGAATGGCGAGGGGATCGGCTGCTTCATCATCTTCCGGCACGAGGTCAGGCCCTATTCGGACGACCAGATTTCGCTGGTCGAGACCTTCGCGGCGCAGGCGGTGATCGCGCTGGAGAACGTGCAGCAGTTCCGGGAACTGCAAGCGCGCCTCGAAAGGGCGGCGGCGACGCGGGAGGTGCTGGAGGCGATCAGCGCCTCGCGGAACGATGAGGGACCTGTGCTCGACGTGATCCTCCGCAAGGGCGCCGCGCTCTGCGGCGCGGCGGCGGCGGCGCTCACGCTGGGGCGGGAAGGGGAGCCTCATCAGCGGCTTGCGGCGGATTACGGCTTCAACCAGGCGACGCGGGACTTCTACTCATCCGGTCAGGTCTCGATGAACCCGCGGCTCGGCATCGCGGCGCGGGCGATCATCTCCGGCGAGTCGATCCATGTGGAGGATATGGCCCAGACGGAAGGCTACCTCTCCGGCGACGGCCCGATGCGCTCCCTCGTGGATGACACAGGGATGCGAACCAGTCTCTTCGTGCCCCTTATGACTAAGCAAGGGGGCGTCGGCGCCCTGATTCTTTTCCGCAAGGAGGTCAGGCCCTACACGCCCGACGAGATCGCGCTGGTCGAGACTTTCGCCGCGCAGGCGGTGATCGCGCTGGAGAATGTGCAGCAGTTCCGCGCTCTGGAGGCCCGCACGGCGGAAGTGCAGGCGCTGAACGCCTCGCTGGAGGAGAAGGTCGCTGCACAGGTTGGCGAGATCGAGCGGGTGGGGCGGCTGAAGCAGTTCCTTTCCCCCGCCGTCGCCGAGGTTTTCGTCTCGCAGGGGGAGGAGCGGCGGCTCGCCAGCCACCGGGCGCTGATCGCGACGCTCTTCTGCGACATCCGCGGCTTCACCGCCTTCTGCGAGACGGCGGAGCCGGAGGAGACCATCGAGGTCCTGCAGGCCTATCACGAGGAGATGGGGAACCTCATCTCCGCCCATGGCGGCGGCGTGGACAAGCGGATGGGGGACGGGATCATGGTGATCTTCAACGACCCGGTCCCCTGCGACGACCCGGCGGGGGACGCCGTGCGCCTCGCCATCGCGATGCGGGAGCGGATGCGCGCGCTCTGCGGCAAGTGGCGGCGGCTCGGCCACCGGCTCGGCTTCGGCGTCGGCATCTCCTTCGGCTATGCGACGGTCGGCATGGTCGGCTCGGCGGGGCGGTTCGACTATACGGCCTCGGGCACCTCGGTGAACACGGCGGCGCGGCTCTGCGACATCGCGGGGGATGACGAGATTCTCCTCTCCCCGCGGGCCTTCGCCGCGGTCGAGGACGCCTTCGCGGCGGAGAGCCGCGGGGCGGTCGAGATCAAGGGGATCCGCGAACCGATGGAGATTTTCGCGCTGCGCGGGGCCTGAGGAGACCTAGTCCAGCGGCAGGCGGGTGGCGGCGGCGAGGCGGATGACGTCGGCCTGGCCGGAGCAGCGGAGCTTCGCGGAGAGGCTCTTCAGCTGGTTCCGCGCCGTGTCGAGGCTCACGCCCCGCCGCTCCGCCGCGTCCGCGAGCCGGTAGCCGGCGACGAGGAGGCGGGCGAGTTCCGATTCCTTCGGGGTCAGCCCCGCGAGCGTGATGAGCCCCTCCGCCGAAAGGGCGCCGGGGCGGGCGGGGTCGATCACCACCACGAAGGCGCAGCGGAGCCCGGGCTGAAGCTCGCCCGCGTGGTCGAGCAGGGGCCGGACCGTGACGAGAAACGGATGGGCGCCCGAGGGCCGGGAGACGGAGAGCCGCTGCGCCGCCGCCGCTTCCTCCGCCGCCGCAGTCCGGTTCGCATGGGCGATCATGGTGGCGAGCGCGACCGTCGCCTCGGGCGCGGCGGCGACGAGGTGTTTCTCGCGGGTGAGCGTCAGACCGTCCCGCAGGTCGCTGATGCGCTTCGCCTCCGCGTTCGACAGGATCACGTCGCCCGACTCCAGTGCGAGGAACACGCCGAGGCCCAGCCGGTCCAGCATCGTGAGGGCGCCTTCGAACCGGCTTCGCATCGTGTCGAGAATGCGGTTCATCGCGACGGCGTGGGCGAAGAGCGGGAGCGCGACTTCCGGGTGGCGGTCCCTCACGAGCCGTTCGGCCTCGCCCTCGCGGAAGGTGTAAACGCCGAAGACGTCGAGCCAGGGGCCATTGCGGTTCAGGGTCGCCCCAACCCGCTCCACGATTCCGTCCTCGCGACAGGCGTCGCGCGTGCGCGAAGAAGGCAGGTCCTCCAATCGCTCAAGCTCCAGAATTTCGATCTCCCGCATCAGGCGTTGCGGCGGAGCCAAGAAAAGCCGCTCGTAGAGGGGGTCGTCCTCGGCGTCCCCGCCCGAGAGTGCAAGATCGACGATACGGGGCGTCTCGCCGCGCCGCATCCTCCCTCCCCAGCGCATGTCGATGCGAAGGCTGTCGAAATCTCGCGCCGTCGCCATCGCCGCCGACTCAAGTCCAAATTCCACGCAAAACGCGTCGAGCGCGTTTTCCATCAGCTCGGGGGAGGTGGCGGCGGAGAGGACCGTATTGAACAACTGCTTCATCAAATCAGCCAAAACACGCGTCAGCGAAGCGGACGCTGCGGAAGTTTCCAGCGCTATAGAATGACCTCAGTCTTGCTAGGCGCGCATCGGCTGCGCGTCAAGTCCAGGTTACTTTCATAAACTTCCAGCAGAATATTAGCCCATTCTGGTCATGCGAAGGGACGCGTGCTTGGACAGATTGTGCGTCTGCGGAACGGGTGCGCTGTTGCGAAGGGGGGGGCTGATGGACCGTCGACGGAGACCTGCGCGTGTCGCGATCTCGATCGGGTTCCCTGAAAGCGGAGAGGCCGGGGCGCGCGCTCTCGAGCACTTCGCCTGTAGATACGCGATCGACGTCGAGGATGCGTTCGGATCGGTCTATGAACACGGCGAGGCGACATTCGCGCTCCCCGGGAAGGTCCGGCCGGACGATCCCGCCGGGGGCGACGCCCTCATGGCCTGGGGAGAGACCTCGCAAGGGGCGTTGGGGCTCTTCACCCTCCGCCGCGTCGGCGCGGGCGGGACGCTGCGCATCGGCATGCGAGAGCCGGGCGCGCTTAGCCTCGGGCGCGGGGCCGGCGACGGCATGGCCGCGAACATCCGCGGCTGCTGGAGGGATCCGGGGCCGGAGGTCTTTGCGGCGACGCTCAGCCTGAAGGGCGAAACCGCCATGATCCTCGGATCGCCGCGGGACAAGGCGGGGCTTCGCGATGTCAGGGCTTCGGACGCATTCCATCTCCGGATGCGCGTCTCGCGGGCGGGACGCGACGAGCCGGGACTCTCCTTAAGTTCCGAACTGACCCACCTGCCGCACGGGGCGAGGATCGACATTCTCTCGGCCTGTCTCGCGATGGCGTTCCACCATCCGGCGAGGTCGACGCTCGCGCCGAGCGCCTAGAAGGGCGATCAGACGCCGAGCAACGCTCACGCCATGCCGGAGCGCGCTCAGCCTGCCGCGACCTCCAGCACCACACGGTCCCCCGCGAACCAGGTGCGGCCGTATTCCACCGGCTCGCCGACCGGCGTGGCGTTCACGCTGACGGAGAGGAGAAGGGGCGCGCCTTCCGCCAGCCGGAGATGCCGCGCCTCGAAGGGCCGCGCCCGCTCCGCCGAGAGGCGCGTGGAAACCCGGACGTAATCCTCCACCCCTGCGCGCGCGAGGGC
>JAUHWJ010000158.1 GCA_030424705.1 Alphaproteobacteria bacterium
GGCGAGTGAGCGTTACTGGAACGGAACCTCATTGAAGCTCCGCAGCTTCCGTGAATGGAGCCGGTGCGAGGGCATCTGCCGCAGCAGCTCCATCGCGCGGACGCCGACGGCGAGGTGCCGGTCCACCTGCCGGCGGTAGAACTCCGAGGCCATTCCGGGCAGCTTCAGCTCCCCGTGCATCGGCCGGTCCGACACCACCAGCAAGGTGCCGTAGGGAACGCGGAAGCGGAAGCCGTTGGCGGCGATGGTCGCGCTTTCCATATCGAGCCCGATGGCGCGGGACTGGGAGAAACGGCGGATCGGCTCGGACTGGTCGCGCAGCTCCCAGTTTCGGTTGTCGATCGAGGCGACGGTGCCGGTGCGCATGACGCGCTTTAGCTCCTCCGCCGCGACGCCGGCGACCTCGGAGACGGCGCCTTCGAGCGCCTGCTGCACCTCCGCCAGCGCCGGGATCGGAACCCAGACGGGCAGGTCCGCGTCCAGCACGTGATCGTCCCGCACATAGCCGTGGGCGAGGACGTAGTCGCCCAGCCGCTGCGTCCGCCGGAGCCCGGCGCAATGGCCTAGCATCACCCAGGCCGAGGGGCGGAGGACGGCGACATGGTCCGTCATCGTCTTCGCGTTGGAGGGGCCGACGCCGATGTTGATCAGCGTGATCCCGTTATCGTCCGCCCGCTTCAGGTGATAGGCGGGCATCTGCGGCGGATGAGCGCCGGCGCGGGGTTCGACGAAGGCGGTGTAGCCGCTCGACGGGTCCGCGACGCGCTCCTGCGCAAGTCGCCTGAAACCATCCACATAGAACTGGTAATTCGTGTAGAGGACGAAGTTCTGGAAGTCTTCCGCTCCGGTGCCGGTATAGTGCTGGAGCCGGTGCAGCGAATAGTCGATGCGCGGCGCAGTGAAGAGCGAGAGCGGGCGGACGGCGGCGCCGAGATAGTCGATCTCTCCATTCACATGGGTGTCGTCCATCGTCGCGAGGTCGGGCATGTCGAAGAGCCGGCCAAAATCCGCGAGATTCTCGAAGCTCACCTCGCCTTCGACATGGAGGCCGGTCGGGAAGGCGAAATGGATCGGGATCGGCATGTCCGAAAGCCCGGTCTCGAACGCGCAGCCATGGTTGGCGCTGATCTCCCGCAGCTGGGTGAGGAGATAGCGGGCGAAAAGGTCGGGCCGCGTCACTGTCGTCTCGAACCGCCCCGCCGCGTCGCAGAAGCCGAAGCTCTGCGCCGGCGGATGCGGCAGCGTCCGCTCCACGGTGACGGAGAGGCGGGGGTAGAAGCCGCGCGCCGGCGTCTCCAGCTGCTCGCCCCGCGCGAAGGCGGCGAAACGGTCCCTCAGCCGGGTCGTCTCATCCCCGTAAAGTCGCTGCAGCGCGGCGAGCGCGGCTTCGGGGCTTTCGTGCGATTCGGTGCTCATCATGGGGAGATAGGGGATGGCCATGCGCCGGTCCATCGGCCTTTGCATCGCGGGCGGGCGGCGTTAATGCTCCCGCGTCGGGCGCGGAGTCGAGATGAACGAGCATGTGGAGACCTCCCTCGGCCGGTTCACTGCGGAGAGCCGGCAATTCGTGAGGCTCTGCGCGCTGGCGGAGCCCTCGCAGCTCCGGATGATGAAGGCGGCGGTGCGGCGGCTGCGGCTCGGGCTCTTTGTCGATATCGGCGCCAATCTCGGGGCATACTCCGTCAGCATCGGGCGCCTCGCCCGCCGGCCGCAGGTGGAGGCGTTCGAGCCTTCTCCGGACACGTTCGAGGAACTCCGCCGCAATCTCGCGCTCAACCCCGAGGTCGCCGCGCGGCTCCACAACATCGCCCTGTCGGACCGGGCCGGGGAGGCGCCGTTCGAGCGGCGGCTGCGCTTCGGCCCCGGTAACCGGATCGGAGAGGCGGGTGCGCCCGTCCGTCTCGCACGGCTGGACGAGATCCTGCCGGCGGAGGGCGCGCGCGACGCGGCTGTCAAGATCGACGTGGAGGGCCATGAGCAACCGGTGATCGAAGGCGGGCGCCGCTTCCTCGCCGCCCGCGCCGCCTATGTTCAGATCGAGACATGGCGGGGGCCGGGACGCGCGCCGGTGCGGGAGGAGATGCGGCGGCTCGGCTTTTTGTTCCTCCTCCGCGCGCAGGGCGACCAGATTTTCTTTCACGAGAGCCTCGCCGCTGAGGCCGAGGGCCTCCGCGAGGTGCACAGCGACGTGACGGACCGCGCCGTCGCCCTCTCCGCCCGGCTGGCGCGGGAGGGGGAGCGCGCGCTCCTCGACCCGTCGCTGCGGCGGCAGGCGCTGCGGCTCTATGGCGGATTCGAGGACATCAGGATCGGCGCCTGGCGCCGCCGCCTTCTCGGCGGATTCGGGATCGGAGGATAGCGCATGGCGGAGACGGACCACTGGGGCAACGCGATCACGGACCGGGAGCCGGAGACGACGCAGGCGATCCGCGATTTCTCCCACGGCCTCATCGCCTTCGACCGGAAGGCGGGCGGGATCATGAAGGCCGCGAAGCGGGACCGGGGATCGGCCCTCGCCAACGCCTACGCCGCGATCCTGATGATGTGGCTGGAGCGGGCGGACAGCCCCGCGCTCGCCGCCCCCTTCCTCGAAGCGGCGGAAGCGGCGGCGAAGGGCGCGACGGAGCGGGAGCGGCGGACGGTCGACCTCGCCCGGAAATGGGCGGGCGGCGACATCCCGGCGGTGATCGCGGCGGGGAAGGAGATTCTGGACCTCTGGCCCTCCGACCTCGTCGCGGTGAAGATCCGGCAGACGCACATGTTCGACCTTGGCGATGCGCCGGGGATGCTGCATTCGGCCCGCTACGGCGCGAAGGCCTTCCCGGACGAGCCCGGCGCGCTCGGCATGCTCGCCTTCGGGCTGGAGGAGAGCCATCTCCTTAAGGAGGCCGAGGCCGTCGCCCGCCGCGCCATCGAGATCGACCGGGGCGAAGGCTGGGCGCAGCACGCGCTCGCCCATGTTCTACTCACCGAGGGGCGCATCGCGGAGGGGCGCCAGACGCATTTCGCGCTCCGCGACACATGGGAGGGGAAGAACTCCGTCCTCTATGTCCATAACTGGTGGCATGTCGCGCTCTTCGCGATCTCGGAAGGGGATTACGACGGCGCCCTCGCGATCTATGACGATCACATCCACGGCGTGCAGCCGGATTACAGCCAGGACCAGATCAATGAGATCTCGCTACTCGCCCGGCTGGAGTTGGTCGGGCTCGACGTCTCGCCGCGTTGGGAGGGGCTGGCGGACCGGCTGGAGAGCCGGGTGCGGGATGTGGTCAACCCCTTCCTCTCGCTGCAATATCTCTACGCGCTCGCCCGCGCAGGCAGGGGCGCGGCGGCGGAGTTCATCGACCATATGCGCGCCCATGCGGAGGCCGGCGCATGGTCTTCCGCAATGTGGGCGGAGATGGCGGTTCCTGCGGCGGAGGGATTGAAGGCCCACGCGGAGGGGCGCTGGGCGGAGGCGGCTGAGCGGCTTGGTCGCGCGCTGCCGATGATCTGGCGCGGCGGCGGCAGCCATGCGCAGCGTGACGTCTTCCACCAGATCCATCTCGACGCGCTGATCCGCGCCGGGCGCTATTCCGAGGCGCAGCAGATCCTGATGGGCAGGCTCGGCTTCGAGCCGCTCTCCGTGCCGAACAATGCGGCGCTCGCAGGCGTCTACGCCGCGCTCGGCCTGCCGGAGGAGGCGGCCGCGGCGGCGGCGCGGGCGCGGCGGAATTGACGGCGTGAGCGCTTGACCCTTCGCTGGGCGCCGACAAGACTGCAACGCGAAAAGCAGGGAGACCGAACGTGTCCACGGAAGTACAGCAGGCTATCGTCGGCGTCTGGGAGAAATACGAGGACGAGGAGTGGCGCAAGGACCAGTCTCACTGGCGCGGCGTCGGGCGTTGGAAGGATGACGCGCGCTGGCAGGCGATCGGGCAGGGAACGCTCGCGAAGTTCCGCATGATCTGGCGGCATCTCGGACGGCCCCCCTTCCCGGAGCCACTTGTCGCGCTCGAATGGGGGCCGGGCGGCGGCTCGAACCTCCTCGCGATGCGGCGGCATTGCCGCGCCTATTTTGGCGTGGACATCGCCGCATCGAACCTTGCGGAATGCGGGCGGATGATCGCCGAGGAAGGCTACGGCGACCTGCTGCGCCCCGTCCTTCTCACCGCCGAGCCGCACACCATCGCGGAGTCGGTGACGGAGAAACTCGATCTCTTCATCAGCACCGCCGTCTTCCAGCACTTCCCGTCGAAGTCCTATGGCGGCGACGTGCTCAAGGCCGTGTCCGGCCTTTGCAAGCCCGGCGCGATCGGAGTCGTCCAGATCCGCTATGACAACGGCAACGAGAAATTCGCGCCGATCAGTGAAATTTCACAATACAAGAAGAAGCACATCACCGCGAATTCCTACCAGATCGACGAATTCTGGAACCTGCTGCGGGAGTCCGGGTTCCAGCCGATCATGATTTCGGACATCAATTCGGCGGTGAACTACGCGACCTTCTATTTCCAGAAGAGCGCAGCCTGAATCCCGGGGCGACCGGGGCGTGGCGCGCCCCGGTCAGCGCGCCCTCAGCACATCACCTCGACCAGATACGGACCGCCCGAGGCGAACCCGGCGCGGATCGCGGCGGCGAGGGCGGGCGCTTCGGAGACGCGCTCCGCCTCCACGCCCATCGAGCGGGCCATCGAAAGCCAGTCGATCGCCGGGTCCTCGAGGCTCAGCATGGAGAGGGCGCGGGGGCCGACATTGGAGACGCCGACATTGGCGAGCTCCCCGCGGAGAATCCGGTAGCTGCGGTTTGCGAAGATGAGGACAGTGACGGGCAGCCCCTCCCGCGCCATGGTCCAGAGCGCCTGCGGCGAATACATCGCCGAGCCGTCCCCGACGAGGGCGAGGACGGGGCGGCCCTTGCCGGCCAGCGCGGCGCCGACGGCGAGGGGCATGCCGTAGCCGATGGAGCCGCCGCGGTTGTTCAGCCAGTCATGCGGCGGGGCGCCCGCAGTGAGGCCGAAGAAGGCGCGGCCCGTCGTCACGCTCTCGTCCACCACGATGCAGCCTTCGGGGATCGTCGCGCCGAGCGCGGCGGCGATGCCGTTCGGGTCGGTCGGCCCGGCGGGGATTTCGGGGCGGCCCGGTTCCGCGGTTTTCGGCGCGTCATGGGCGCCGAGCGCATCGGCGAGCGCGCGCAGGGCTTCGGCGGCGCCGGGGCCGGGTTCGGCGATCTTCGCGAATTCGGTTCCGGGCTGGGTCAGCACGCCCGGCTTGTCCGGATAGGCGAAGAAGGCGACGGGCGGCTTCGCCCCGGCGAGGACGATGCGGCGGAAGGGGCGGAGCGCCTCCAGCGCCTGGTCGACGGGGTAGGGGACGCGGCCCACCGCCACGCGCCCGGCGCCGCGGGCGAGGCGGGCGTTGGACCATTCGGTCATCAGCGTGCAACCTGTCGCAGCCGCGATGCGGCCTGCGTAGCGAAGCGCGGCCTCGTCGGTCGCGCCGGAGCCGAGTAGGAGGAGCGCGCCGGGCTCGCGGAGCATCTTCGCCGCCGCCTCGATCGTTTCGGCCTCTGGCGCTGCCGGCTCAGGCAGTGCGATTGGGGCGGCGGGGCGGCCGCCCTCGTTCCATGCCGTGTCGCCGGGCAGGATCAGCGTCGCGATCTGGCCGGAAGACGCCGCCGCTGCCGCCT
>JAUHWJ010000159.1 GCA_030424705.1 Alphaproteobacteria bacterium
CCCCGAACTCGACGTGATCGCCATGTTGCCGGTGAATACCGCGGGATTCTCCGGGTCGGCGCTCGTGATCGTGAGAGGCGGTTCGAAATGACGGTTCTTGATTGATATATAACCGTCATATTCGCCGGGTGCGAACGCAATCGTGTCGCCACCGCGAGCAAGAGAAAGCGCGGCATTGAACTGGGCAATCGAAGCCACTTGAATGATAGCCATTCCCACCTCGCCGTTCCATTTGCAACCAAGGCCGGAAACACTCCCGACCTCTCACCACATCAACGCTCGCGCGGCGCGGCTATTCCACTGCCGAGGCGTTAACATGTTCGCTGGCGCCGATAAAGCGCCTGGTGCGACAAATCAGGCGTTTATTCGCGTCATTGGCGAGTTCGTTCGCACAATTGCCGTGCAAGAGCCGCATGCTTCGGCAGAACGGAGTCGATATCGAACGAAACGATCCGCCCGCCCGAGACGACGGCGCGCCCCTCCACCCGGACCTCCGCCGCCCTCGCCGGCGGCGCGAGGACGAGCGCGGCGACCGGATCCCACGCCCCCGCGCCTTCGAGCCCGCCCGTCGGCCAGATGACGAAATCGGCGCGCCTTCCGGGAACGAGCGCGCCGATATCGTCCCGCCCGAGGACGGCCGCGCCGCCCGCCGTCGCGAGGCGCAGGGCCTCCCGCGCCTTCAGCGCGGCGGCGCCGCCTGCGACGCGCTGGAGGAGCAGGGCCTGCCGCGCCTCGGCGAGAAGATTCGCCGCATCGTTCGAGGCCGAGCCATCGACCCCGAGCCCGATCTTCACGCCCGCGTCCAGCATCGCCCGGACCGGTGCTATCCCGCTGCCGAGCCGGCAGTTGGAGCAGGGGCAATGCGCGACGCCGGTTCCGGTTCGCGCGAAGAGGGCGATCTCCGCCATGTCTAGCTTGACGCAATGCGCGTGCCAGACATCGAGCCCGGTCCAGCCCAGCTCTTCCGCATAGTCCCCGGGTCTGACGCCGAAGCGTTCTAGCGAAAAGGCCACGTCCTCGTCGTTCTCGGCGAGATGGGTGTGGAGCATCACGCCCTTCTCCCGCGCCAGCAGCGCCGTGTCCCGCATCAGCTCGCGGCTCACGGAGAAGGGCGAGCAGGGTGCGACGCCGATGCGGATCATCGCGCCGGGCGCCGGGTCGTGGAAGGCGTCGATCACGCGGATGCAGTCTTCGAGGATCGCATCCTCGCGCTCCACCAGCGCATCGGGCGGCAGGCCGCCCGCGCTCTCTCCGATCGACATGGCTCCGCGCGTCGCATGAAGGCGCATCCCCGTTTCCAGCGCCGCCTCGATCTCGTCGTCGAGTCGCGCGCCGTTGGGGAAGAGATAGAGATGGTCCGCCACCGTCGTCGCGCCGGAAAGTGCGAGTTCCGCGAGGCCGACCTGCGTCGAGACGCGGATATGCTCCGGCCCCATCAACGCCCATATCGGGTAGAGCGCGCGGAGCCAGCCGAAGAGCGGCGCGTCCACTCCGGCGGGAACGACCCGGGTCAGGTTCTGGAAGAGATGATGGTGGGTGTTGACGAGGCCGGGCGTCACCACGCCGCCCCTCGCGTCCAGAATCTCGTCCGCAATGCGCGGCAGCGCCGCCTCCGGCCCCACCGCCTCGATCACGCCGTCGCGGGCAAAGAGCGCGCCGCCCGCGATCTCCCCCTCCGGCCCTTCGGTGACGAGCACGGAGGCGCCGCGGACGAGGAGCGTGCCCATCTATTTCGTGCCGAACATCCGGTCCCCGGCGTCGCCGAGGCCGGGGACGATGTAGCCGTGATCGTTCAGATGACTGTCCACCGCCGCCGTGTAGACGCGAACGTCGGGGTGCCGCGCGGCCATCTTGGCCACGCCCTCCGGCGCGGCGAGGAGGCAGATGAACCGGACGTCCCGCGCCCCCGCCGCCTTCACATGATCGACCGCCGCGATGGCGGAATTCGCCGTCGCCAGCATCGGATCGACGAGGATGACGGGCCGTTCCGCCATCTCCCCGGGCAGTTTCTTGTAATAGTCCACCGGCTGCAGCGTCTCGGGGTCGCGGTAGAGACCGATGAAGCCGACGCGGGCGGCCGGGACCAGCTCCAGCAATCCGTCGAGAAGGCCGTTGCCGGCCCGCAGGATCGAGACGAAGACGAGCTTCTTGCCCTCCAGCACCGGCGCGTCGATCGCTTCAAGTGGCGTCGCGATGCGCTTCGTCGTCAGCGGCAGGTCGCGCAGCGCCTCATAGGCGAGGAAGGTGCTGATCTCCCGCAGGAGGGCCCGGAACTTGGCGGTCGAGCATTCGACATCCCGCATCAGCGTCAGCTTGTGCTGCACCAGCGGATGGTCGACGACGGTGAGCGTGGCGGGTGAATCAGTCATGCGCGGGGTCCTTCCTTTTCCGCAGATGACAGGGATCGGGCGCCCCCGTCCAGCCGCCGGGCCAGCGCCGCTTTCGTCTCGGGGCCGCAGAAGGCAGCGTCCAACGCCGTGCGATACAGCGTTTCGAAATCCGCATCGCCCCAGCCGAAAGTTTTGGATAGCGCCTCGTATTCCTTCGTCATCGTATCCCGGAAGAAGGGCGGATCGTCCGTCGAGATCGTGACACGGCAGCCCGCTTCGCGAAGCGGGGCCACGGGATGTGCGGCGATCGAGGGATAGAGTCCGAGTGCGAGGTTGGAGCCGGGGCAAACCTCCAGCGTCACGCTCTCCGCGGCAAGGCGGGCGACGAGCGCAGGGTCTTCGATGGCGCGGACGCCGTGGCCGATCCGCTCGACATGAAGATCGTCGAGCGCGGCGCGCACGCTTTCCGGCCCGCCGAACTCCCCGGCATGGGCGGTCAGGCGCAGCCCCGCCTCCCGCGCTCTGGCGAAGCATCCGGCGAAGTCCTGCGGCTGGAAGGCGCGCTCGTCCCCCGCCATGCCAAAGCCGCGGATGCGGCCGCGCGGCGCCTTCAGCATCGTCAAGGTCCCCGTTAGCGCCAATTCCGGCCCGTGATGGCGGATGACGACCGGGATGAAACGGCAATCGATGCCCTGAACCCGGTCCGCCCCCTCTTCCGCCGCCGCGCGCATCGCCTCCCACCGGCCGCAATCGCCGCCAAAGAGCGAGGGCGGGGAGAGGAAGATTTCGGAGTAGACCACGCCGTTCGCCGCCTGCTCCAGCAGCACGGCTTCGGTCAGGTCGGCGTAGGTTTCCGGGTCTTCGAACACCTTGGACATCGTCTCGTAAGCGGCGAGGAAGGTCGTGAAGTCCGACCAGGCGTAGCCGCCCGTCTCGTCGAAGAGGCCCGTCAGGTCCTTCCCCTGCTCGGCGCCGAGGCGGCGGACGAGCGCCGGCGGCGCCGCGCCTTCGAGATGGAGGTGAAGCTCGATCTTCGGAACGGCGCGGAGATCGGTCACAGGAGACTCCTTCCTTCTTTGCCCGGCGGCAGGCCGAGCCAGGCGGCGGCGGTCGCCCCGATATCGGCGAAGTCGCAGCGGCCGAGCGCGCGGGGCGGAAGGCCCGGAGAGGCGAAGAGCGCCGGGACCATCTCCCGCGTATGGTCCGTGCCCTCCCAGGTCGGGTCGTTGCCGTGGTCGGCCGTGACGATGAGAAGATCGCCGTCGCGGAGCCGCGGGAGCGCCGCGCCGAGCCGCGCGTCGAAGGCTTCGAGCGCGCGGGCGTAGCCCGCAGGGTCCCGCATGTGGCCGTAGAGGCTGTCGAACTCGACGAAATTGGCGAAGACGAGCGCGCCACCCGGCGCCGTGGCGACCTCCGCCTCCAGCGCGTCGAAAAGCGCCATGTCGTTCGCGCCCTTTCGCTCCGCGGTAAGCCCGCGATGGGCGAAGATGTCGCCGATCTTGCCGATGCCGACTACGGCTCGGCCGGCGCCCTTCGCCCGGTCGGGCAGCGTCCCCTCCGGCGGGGGGATCGCATAGTCCTTCCGGTTTGCGGTGCGGCGATAGGCTCCGGGCGCCCCGAGAAAGGGCCGGGCGATGACGCGGCCGATCCGCAGCGGGTCGCAAAGCCGGCGCGCGACGGCACAGACTTCATACAGGCGGTCGAGCCCGAACGCCTCCTCATGCGCCGCGATCTGGAAGACGCTGTCCGCCGAGGTGTAGCAAATCGGCTTTCCTGTTCGGACATGCTCCGGCCCCCAGCGCTCGATCGCGGCCATGCCGTTGCTGTGGATCTGCCCCAGAACGCCGGGCAGCCGGGCTTCCGCGCATAGCGCGGCGACGAGATCGGCGGGGAAGGCGGGATCCTCCCGCGGGAAATAGCCCCAGTCGAACGCGACCCTGCGGCCCGCCAGCTCCCAGTGGCCCGAGGGCGTGTCCTTGCCGCGGGACCATTCGCGGGCGGCGGCCCAGCAGCCGCCGGCGCCGCTCAGCCCGGCCGGAACCCGCCCCGTCGCCTCCCGCGCCGCGGCGCCGAGGCCGAGCGAATCGAGCGCGGGCAGGCGAAGCGGGCCTGCCGCCTCCGCGATGTGGCCGAGCGTGTCCGCGCCCTCGTCGCCATAAGCTGCGGCGTCCGGCGCGCCGCCGATCCCGGCGGAATCCATGACGAGAAGGAAGACGCGGCTCACCGCTCCGGCTCCGGTCCGATCCGTTTCAGGATCAGGGGGCGAGGGGGCGGCTCCTGCCCGATCTGGTAGGACGCAGCTAGCGCCCGCGCGCCGGTCTCCGCCGCCGCCTGGTCGGCGGCATGGACGCGGCCGAGCGGCGTGTTCGGGCCGACCCGGGAGCCGATCCCGGCGAGCCGGTCGAAGCCGACGCGCGGGTCGATCCGGTCCGACGCCTTCATCCGCCCGCCGCCGAGGCCGATCACCGCGAGGCCGAGCGCGCGGCCGTCCACCGCCGCGACGAAGCCCGCCTCCGGCGCCGCCACATCGCGCACGACCGGCGCCGCCTCCAGGTGCGCGCCGCGCCGTTCGAGGAAATCCGCCGGCCCGCCGAGCGCCGCGACCATGCGCCCGAACCGTTCCGCCGCCGCGCCGGAGGCGAAGGCCGCCTCCATTCGCGACCGCCCCTCCGCCGCGTCCGCGGCAAGGCCGGAGTGGGCCAGCGCCTCCGCGCCGAGCGCGAGCGTGACCTCCCAGAGGCGCGCGTCCCGCCTTTCCCCGGTGAGGAAGGCGGCGGCGTTTTCGACTTCCAGCGCGTTGCCGGCGGCGGAGGCGAGCGGCTCGTTCATGTCGGTGATGAGCGCCGAGGTGCGGCAGCCCGCGCCGTTCCCCGTCTCGACGAGGGAGACGGCGAGCGCCTCCGCGTCCGCCCCGTCCATGAAGGCGCCGGAGCCCGCCTTCACGTCCATCACCAGCGCATCAAGCCCGGCGGCGAGCTTCTTGGAGAGGATCGAGGCGGTGATGAGGTCGATGGACTCCACCGTCCCCGTCTCGTCCCTTATCGCATAGAGCACGCGGTCCGCGGGGGCGAGGTCCGCCGTTTGCCCAACGATGGCGCAGCCCGCGCTGGCCACGGCGGTACGGAGCGCCTCCGGCGCCGGCGCCGCGTCATAGCCGGGAATGGCGGAAAGCTTGTCGAGCGTCCCGCCCGTATGGCCGAGCCCGCGGCCGGAAATCATCGGCACGTAGGCCCCGCAGGCGGCGAGCGCGGGGGCGAGCATGAGGCTCACATTGTCCCCCACCCCGCCCGTCGAATGCTTGTCCACAACCGGGCCCGGGAGGGACCA
>JAUHWJ010000160.1 GCA_030424705.1 Alphaproteobacteria bacterium
AGCGCCGCGACCGCGGCGCCGGCGATCTCCGAGTCGTCGAAGGGATGCGTGACGCCCATGATCTCCTGCCCGCTCTCATGCCCCTTTCCCGCGATCAGAAGGCGGTCTGACGGCGACAATGAGTCGACGCCGCGGAGAATGGCCTCCGCCCGGTCCCCCGCCTCCTCCGCGCCGGGGCACCCCGCGATCACCTCGGCCCGGATCGCGGCCGGATCCTCGCTCCGCGGGTTGTCGTCCGTCACGATCACCAGGTCGGCGCCGGCGGCGGCGGCGCGGCCCATCTCGGGCCGCTTGCCCTTGTCCCGGTCTCCGCCCGCGCCGAAAACGACGACGAGCCGCCCCGGCGTGTGGAGCCGGAGCGCGGCGAGCGCCGTGGCGAGCCCGGCGGGGGTGTGGGCGTAGTCGACATAGACCGCCGCGCCGTTCGCCCGCGTCGCGACCCGCTCCATCCGCCCGCGCACGCCGACCAGCGCCTCCATCGCGCCGAAGACGGCTTCCGGCGCCTCGCCGGCCCCGATGGCGAGCCCCGCCGCCGCCATTGCGTTGAGCCCCTGGAAGCCGCCGACGAGGCCGAGCCGCACGCGCCGCGGCGCGCCCCGCCATTCGAGGTCGAGCGTCTGGCCCTCCGCATCGAACCGCGCGTCGATCAGGCGAAGGCCCCGCGCCGCCTCCCTGTCCCGCCCATAGGGAATGACCTCGGCGCGCCGCGCGGCCCGCAGGGCCTCGGGAAAGCAGGCCTCGTCCGCGTTGATCACCGCCGCCGCGCCCTCCGGCAGCACTTCGGAGAAGAGCCGGAGCTTCGCGGCGAGATAGGCCTCGAAGGTCTCATGATAGTCGAGATGGTCGCGGCTGATGTTCGTGAAGGCCGCCGCGGCCAGACGCACTCCGTCCACCCGATGCTGCGCCAGCCCGTGGCTCGACGCCTCCATCGCCGCATGGGTCACGCCCTCCGCCGCAAGCGCGGCGAGGAGGCGGTGGAGCGCCACCGGGTCCGGCGTCGTCATCGCCGGGGCGGGGATGTCCGCCCCCTCCACGCCGACCGTGCCGAAGCTCGCCGCGCGGCGGCCGAGCGCGGCGAAGATCTGCCGCGCGAAGCTGGCGACCGAGGTCTTGCCGTTCGTCCCCGTCACGGCGACGAGCGTCTCGGGCTGCGCGCCGAAGAAGGCCGCGGCGGCGAGGGCGAGGCGGCGGCGCGGCTCGGGGTCGATCAGGAACGGGACGGGCCAGGAGCCGATATCGGCCTTCGCCCGCTCCGCTCCCGCCTCGTCCGCCAGCACCGCGGCGGCGCCCATCCGGACCGCGTATTGCGCGAATTCCGCGCCGTCGAGCCGCCCGCGGAGCGCGGCGAAGAGGAAGCCCGGCCTCACCTCCCGGCTGTCCGCCGTCAGCCCCGCGATGGCGAGATCGGGCGGGGGCGCGGGCCCCCGATGCGGCAGCGCCGCGAGGCCGAGCGCCGCGAGGCTCCGCCCGCTCAAAACCGCGCCCCCGAGGCAGCCCCGGCGACATCCGCCGGGTCGAGCGGCTTCGGCGCCGGGCGGATGCCGAGCACAGGCGCGATGCGGCGGACGGCGAGCCCCGCGGTCGGCGCCGCCGTCCAGCCCGCGGTGCGCCAGGTCCGCCCGTATTTGAAGGTCGAGGCCTCGTCGAGCGTCACCACGATCACATAACGCGGGTCCGACATCGGGAAGGCGCCGGCGAAGGTGGTGATGTTCCTCCCGCCGTCATAGCCGCCCGCCGAGGGCTTCTCCGCCGTCCCGGTCTTGCCGCCGACCTCGTAGCCCGGCACCTCGGCGAGGTTCGCCGTGCCCTTCTCCTCCGCCACCACGGCGCGCAGCATCTCGCGCAGATGGCGGGAGGTCTCGGCGGAGATCACGCGGTCCGCCTCCGTCGGCGCCGGCGCGCCGGGGATCAGCGTCGGCTTCACCTTCAGCCCGCCGTTCAGAAGCGTCGCATAGGCCGCGGCGAGATGGAGCTGCGTCGCTGCGAGGCCGTGGCCGTAGGAGATCGTCATGGTCGAGAGCTGGCTCCAGTTCGCCGGATAGAGCGGCTGGCCGAGCCGCGCCTCCGCGATCTCCACCGGCGTGGGGGAGAGGAGCCCGAGCTTCCCGAGAAAGTCCTTCTGCCGCTCGGCGCCGATGGCGATGGCGACGCGCGCTGTGCCGACATTGGAGCTTTCCACGATCACGTCGCGCAGCGTCATCCGCGGCGGCATCTTGTGGAAGTCGCTGATGCGGAACCTGCCGATGCGGAGCGGCCCGGTCGTGTCGATCATGGTTTCCGGGCCGTAGAGGCCGAGCTCCATCGCCTGCGCCGCGGCGAAGGTCTTGAAGGTGGAGCCGAGCTCGTAAACGCCCTCCGCCGCCCGGTTCATCATCGGGCGCGTCTTGGCCACCACGGGGTCGCGCGTGTCCGGCCGGGCGTTCGGGTCGAAATCGGGCAGGGATACCATCGCGATGATCTCGCCGTTCCGCGCGTCCATCAGCACGGCGGAGGCGGCGATGGCGCGGAAGTCGCGCATCGCCGCCTCCAGCACCTCCGTCATCGCCGTCTGCGCCGCGAGGTCGAGGGAGATGCGGAAGGGCTCGCCCGCGCGCGACGGGTCCCGCAGCGCGTCGTCGAGCCGCCGCTCGACGCCGGCGAGGCCGACGAGCTCGGCATGGTCCACGCCCTCCGCCCCCACTGTCGCGCCGCCGAGGACATGCGCGGCGATGCGCCCGGCGGGATAGATGCGCGTCTCCCGCCGCCCGAACTCGACGCCGGGGAGGCCGAGATCATGCACGGCCTGCTTCTCCGCCGGGCTCGCCGGCCGCTTGACCCAGACGAACTTGCGGCCGGGCGCGAAGCGGGCGCGGAGCGTCTCCTCCCCGATTCCGGGCAAGGCGGAGGAGAGGAGCCGCGCGGCCTCCGCCGCGTCGATCCCGGCGCGGGCGGTGACTTCGGGATGCGCGTAGATCGCCCAGGTCGGCAGGTTGGCGGCGAGGAGCCGCCCCTCCCGGTCCACGATCGGCGCGCGCTCCGCCGGCGGCGGCCCGCCCGCGACCTCCAGCGCCGGCTCTTCCGGCTCCGCGACCGCGGTCAGCGCCATCTGCCCGGCGAGAGCGGCGTAGCCGAGCGCGAAGCAGCCGGCGACGAGCCAGAGCCGCCATTCGGCGAGGTCGGCCCGCGCCTTGCGCCGCGCCTCGCGCGCGTTCTCGCGCCTTTGCGCGCGCTGCGCGATGCGCTCGGCGCCCTGGTCGCCGAGAACGCGGATGAGCTCGTCGCGCCGCGTCATCGGTCCACCCTCTCGCGGGCGGGCGCCGGCGCGCTCCGCGCTGCGGCCGCGGCCGGCTGCGGCGCGGGGGCCGGGGCGGGCGCAGCGACGAAGGCGGGCTCCGGGGCGACGGCGGTAGCCGAGGCGGGGGCGGGCTTCGGCGCCGCGCCGCGCTCGGGCTCCGCCCGAACGGCGGCCGTCTCGACTCTGCCCGATGCCGCGCCCGCGGCGGGCTCCCGCGCGGGCGCGGACCGGCGCGGCGCGGCCTCGCCGGGGAATAGCGCGTCGAGATCGATCAGCGCGACCGGGTCCATCCCGTCATCCGGCTCGATCAGCGGCGCCTCCGCCGTCTCGCCGAAACGCTCCGGCGTCAGCGGCTCGAGCCCGAGCGGCGCGCCATGCGCCGCGACGAGGGCGGTGAGCCGGTCCGGCGCGTTGAGCCAGGCCCATTCGGCGCGCAGCACCGCCAGCGCCTCCCGCTCCGCCGCGATGTCCCGGTTGAGCCGGGCCACGTCGCGGAGCGCGTCCTTCGTCCGGTAGGTGACCGAGAAGGACCAGGAGGCGACGGCGACGAGCGCGGCGAAGGCGAAGAGATGGAGGACCCAGCGCATCAGCGCATCCCCCGCGCGGCGCCCGAAAGCGCGGGCAAGCCAAGCGCGGTGGCGGAAACGGCGCCGGCCGGCGCGCCCGTCCGCCTTGCGGCGCGAAGCTTCGCGGACCGCGCGCGGGGGTTCCGCGCCAGCTCCGCCGCGCCGGGCTCCAGCGCCTTCCGCGTGATGATCTCGAAGGCGGGCGCCGCGCCCGCCGCCGCCGGGGCATGGCGGGAGCCGCCGGGCGCCGCTCCGCCGCGAAGCCTGAGGAAGCGCTTCACGATCCGGTCCTCCAGCGAATGAAAGCTCACCACGGCGAGAATCCCGCCCTCCGCCAGCAGCGACTCGGCGGCGGAGAGGCCGCGGGCCAGCTCCCCGAGTTCGTCGTTCACCGCGATGCGCAGCGCCTGGAAGACCCGCGTCGCCGGATGCGGCCAGCCCGGCTTCGGCCGCGGCAGGCAGCGCTCCACCAGCGCGGCGAGCGCGCGCGTCGTCTCTATGGGCGCGTCGGCGCGCGCCGCGACGATGGCCCGCGCGATGCGGCGGGAGGCGCGCTCCTCCCCGTAGAGGAAGAAGATGTCGGCCAGGGCCGCCTCCTCCGCCCGGTTCACGATCTCCGCCGCGCTCGGCCCTTCCGATCCCATCCGCATGTCGAGCGGGCCGTCCTTCATGAAGGAGAAGCCGCGCCGCGCCTCGTCGATCTGCATGGAGGAGACGCCGATGTCGAAAACGGCCCCGTCGAGCGGCCCGTCAACCAGTTCCGCAAGGTCCCCGAACCGCCCTTCCACGATCTCCAGCCGCCCTTCGAAGGCCGGCGCCCATTCCCGCCCGCGGGCGACCGCCTCCGGATCCCGGTCGAGCGCGATCACGCGGCCCGCCCCGGCCTCCAGCAGACCGACCGAATAGCCGCCCGCGCCGAACGTCCCGTCGAGAAAGGTTCCGCCCCGGCCCGGCTCCAGCACGGAGAGAACCTCCGCGAGCATCACCGGCTCGTGGAGCGCGCGCGCCGCGCGGAGCGCCGCCTCCGCGCTCATGCCGTGCGCGCCGCGGACCAGGGCAGCGCCGAGGCGTTCTCCCGCGCCGTACGGCGGAGATCGGCCTTCATCGCCGCGTAATGTTCGGGCTTCCAGATCTGGAAATGGCTGAGCCGGCCGACGAAGAGCGCATCCTCCTCGATCTCGGCCATCGCCTTCAGGTCCGCCGGCAGCACGATCCGCCCCGTCCCGTCCAGCGGCAATTCCCGCGCTTCGCTGCCGAGCGCGTCGGAGAGCGCCTCGGCCACCGGGTCGAAGGGCGGCATGGTCATCACGCTCTCCGCGAGGCGGCGATAATGCCCCGCGCCGAAGCCGATGATGGCGGGCCGCTCCATGAGCTCGGGCATCAGGTAGAGCGTGGCGTCCCCCCCGTCCCGCAGCGCATTGCGGAAGGGCGCCGGGATCGAGACCCGGCCCTTCGCATCGACCTTGTTGGTCGCGCTGGAGGAGAAGATCGTCTGCACCGCCCGCTCCCCGCCTCTCCCTCTTTCTCCGTGCGCGCCGCTCCCGCCGCCCGGATGTGAAACGGGCCGCGCACCTCTCGGGATGCGCGGCCCTCAGCCTGTCCCTCGGCGCCGTCTGACTGCGCCCGCCGCGTTTTCGCGGTCGTCTTCGCCTCACGCAGCGCCCCGGCGCCTGTATGAACCTGCCGATTTATCGTTGAGGCCGGAGGTCGCTGCGTTTCATGGTGATAGCATGGGATGGCATGGTCAGCAAGGGATTCGTATGGGCATTTCATGGGAAAGTGCCTGAAGAATCGCTCGAATGCGA
>JAUHWJ010000161.1 GCA_030424705.1 Alphaproteobacteria bacterium
GATCTCCGCCGTCGATAACGGCCGCTCCGTGGTGGACGGCGCGCGTTTCGACATGGTGTTCGACTTCGCGGAAGAGGTCGGGACGACGAGTTTCACCGGCCTCCTCGGCGCGGATACGACCGTCGCCGTATCCCGCGGCGAGGGGGGCGGCTTCTCCGGCCTCGGCGACATCACGGTGGGCGGACGCGACGGCGTGATCGGCGTGGACGGGGCCTTCTTCAACGATCGCGCTGGAAACCCGGCCGCCGCCGCCGGCGGTTCGCTCGGCCTCCGCTCGAACGACGGAACGCTGACCGGCGCCGGCGTATTCGGCGGAGACCGGAGAACCTTCACCGGCGGCGGCTGAGCGGGGCGCTTTTCAGCGGCGCTGCGGCGGCGTAAGCTGCCGCCGCAGCATCGAAAGCGCCCCCATGTCCCTCTCCAAGCCGATCCTCGGCCTCGACCATTCGCCGCAGCTCGCCAATCCTGACGCCGCCTCGATCGGCGAATGGATCCGCGCCAACCGGATCGACGAGATCGAATGCGTGACGCCCGACCTCGCGGGCATCGCCCGCGGCAAGGTCATGCCCGCCGGCAAGTTCGTCCGCGGGGGGGACGTGCGGCTCCCCGTCTCGATTCTGATCTCGACGATCAACGGCGAATACGCCGACGTGACGCGCAACGACTTCGATACGGACAGCGACCTCACCCTCGTCCCGGATTTCTCCACCGCCCGCGCCGTCCCGTGGGCGGCGGACCCGTCGCTCGTCATCATCCACGACCTCGTGGACGGCGAGGGCAAACCCTCCGGCGCCGCGCCCCGCGCCGTCCTGAAGCGGGTGGTCGACCTCTACGCCGCGAAGGGGCTGAAGCCCGTCGTCGCGCCCGAAATCGAGTTCTACCTCACCAAGCAGAACACCGACCCCGATTATCCGCTGGAGCCCCCTGTCGGCCGCTCGGGGCGGCAATCGACCGGCAGCCAGGCCTTCTCCCTCTCCGCCGTCGACGAATACGAGCGCGTGATCGAGCATATCTACGACTACGCCGAGGCCCAGGGGCTGGAGATAGACACGATCATCCAGGAGGCGGGCGCGGCCCAGCTCGAGATCAACCTCGTCCACGGCGACCCGATCGAACTCGCGGACCAGGTGTTCCTCTTCAAGCGCCTCATCCGGGAGGCGGCCTACAAATGCAGCTGCTACGCCACCTTCATGGCGAAGCCGATGGAGAACCAGCCCGGCAGCGCCATGCATGTCCATATGTCGGTGGTGGATACGACGACGGGCCGAAACATTTTCTCGGATGAGAATGGCGGGCCGACGCCGACCTTCTTCCACTTCATCGGCGGTCAGCAGAAGCACTTCCCCGCCGCCATGGCGCTCGCCGCGCCCTATGTGAATTCCTATCGCCGCCTCGTCTCCTACCAGTCCGCCCCCGTGAACCTCGAATGGGGGACGGACAACCGCTCCGTCGGCATCCGCACGCCGAAATCCTCGCCCGCCGCCCGCCGGGTGGAGAACCGGGTGATCGGGTCGGATGCGAACCCCTATCTCGCCATCGCCGGGGCCCTCGCCTGCGGCTGGCTCGGCATGGAGGAGAAGGCCGAGCCGCGGCAGGAGGCGACGGGGGACGCCTACCTGATGAACCGCGACCTGCCCGAGAGCCAGCTCGACAGCGTGATCGAACTCGAAAGCTCGAAGCCCCTCGCCTCCGTCCTCGGCGAGGAATTCGTCCGCATCTACTGCGCGGTGAAGCGGGCCGAGCACGCCGAGTTCATGCGCGTCATCAGCCCGTGGGAGCGGGAGTTCCTTCTCCTCAACGTCTGATCGCGCCACTGAAACCTTTCCGGGCCCGCCATCGTTAAGGAGACACCATCCCGACTAAGGAGGAGTTCCCATGTCCAGACTGATCGCAGCGGCCGCAGCCGCCATCGCCCTCACCGCCGCAGCCGCGCAGGCCGACAATCACGCCGGCGTCGTCGCCGCGGACCAGGACGTCTCGAACGGCGTCGTCTCGGCTTCGAAGGTCATGGCGCCGAAGAACGGCTGGCTCGTCGTCCACCGCACCGGCGCGGACATGAAGCCGGGCCCGGTCGTCGGCTACGCCCCGCTCCGCGGCGGCAGCAACGAGGATGTCGCCGCGATCCTGACCGAGCCGGTCGCGGCCGGGGACATGCTGATGCTCATGATCCATTCGGAGGACGGCGGCATGAAGACGGGCGTCTTCGAATACACGCTCGGCGCGAAGGAAGACGGCCCGATCCGCATCGACGACAAGCTGGTGATGGCCGTCATCACCGCGAAATGACCTGAACGCGCCTGATGCGGGGCCGCTCCCTCGTGCGGCCCCTTCGGGCGTCAGCCGATCTCCCGCAGGATCGCCCGCGCGGCCTCGGCCGGGTCCACCGCCTCGGTGACAGGGCGGCCCACGACGATATGATCCGCCCCTGCGGCAAGCGCCGCCGCCGGCGTCGCGATCCGCTTCTGGTCGCCCGTCGCCGCGCCCGCGGGGCGCACGCCGGGGCAGACGATCAGCTTCCCCGAAGCCACGGGCAGCGCGCGGATCGCCGCCGCTTCGAGCGGCGAGGCGATCACCCCGTCCGCCCCCGCCTCCAGCGCGCGCCGCGCGCGCTCAAGCACGATGTCCGGAACGTCCCCCTCCCGGATCATCGCCTCGTCGAGGTCGCCCCGGTCCGACGAGGTGAGGATGGTGACGGCGAGGATCTTCATCCCCGAAGCCCCCCGCCCCCGCGCCGCAGCACGCACCACCGAAGGGTCGCCGTGGACGGTCAGGAAATCGAGGTCGAACCCCGCGAGGCCGGAGACCGCCGCCTCCACCGTCGCCCCGATGTCGAAGAGCTTCATGTCGAGGAAGACGCGCTTGCCCCGTCCCTTCAGTTCCATGGCGAGCGCGAGGCCCCCGCCCGTCAGCATGCCGAGCCCGATCTTGTAGAAGGAGACGGCTCCGCCGAGACGGTCCGCCATCGCCTCGCCCGCGAGGGCGTGCGGCACGTTCGGCGGGTCGAGCGCGACGATGAGACGAGGGTCGGACATGACGCCGTCATTGAACCGCGCCGCATGTCCCGTCAACAGGGCGCGCGGTGTGAGAATCCGCGCTCGCCCGTCGCGGGAGACGCTTGTAGCCTTGCACGCAAGGCGAAAGGACCTGACAGGCGGAGCCCATGCTGCTGCAAATCCTTTTCTCGATTGGCCTTGGGATCCCCCTGCTTCTGGCCTGGGCGCTCGGCTGGCGCGACGTCGCCCTCGCGCTTTACGCGCTCGGTTTCGCGGCGAAGGCGGCCGGCGCGCTCACAACCCTCGTGAAGCTGAGCCGCGGGGTCTCCTTCGATCCGGACTACCTTGAGGCGTCCTTCGCCATCGCGACGAGCGCACGGGCGCGCCGGCTGATGATGGCCGATGCGCTGGCCGCGCTCGGCGCGGCGGCCGCCTGGCCGATCCATTCCCTGATCGGCGGCCTTGCGGGCATGACGCTCGCGAACGCGACCGGAGACGCTCCGCTCAGCAAGCAACAGATCAGCCGTTACATCATGTTCCGCTACCCGCCGGCGCTGCTGTGCCTCGCGGCCTATGTCCTGCAATCGCTTTTCATGCTCTTCCTGTTGCCGCCCGGGCCTGAGCCCGGCCTCGGATACAGGGCGGTTGTCGCGGTCCAGATTCTCGGCTTCGTCGCCTTTTCGGCGCATTTCTTCGGCCGCCGCGCGTTCACGAGGAACTTCTCCGCATCGGCGCTCGGGCCCCTCGTATTCGCAGGTCTGGCGACGGCGCTCGCCGTTCTGGCCGCCGTGGCCGTCCGGATGCAGTATCTTGCGACCTTCGCCGGTGCGGAGTCGGCCTTCGGGGTGGAGCCCGCCTTCCAGATGCTGCGCGGAATCCTCGCGAATACCGGACTTCTCGATATCGGCGAGACGATACGGGATGCGACGACCTTCGCGGATTTCCGGAATGAGGTCTCCGGCTATGTCGAGGGCATAGACATGCTCCGCGCGCTCGATCTTTTCCTGGGGTTCGGGGTCGTTTTCACGTTCACGCGCGGCCTCTGGTCCGCGATCCGGCTCGAAAGGGACGCGGACGACCGTCGCGCGCGGGTCTGGAGCTTCCTCACCGCGGGGCGCGTGAGGGACGCCGCAGCAGAAGCCGAAAGTCAGGACCGGAACGATGCGGCTTTCACACTCGCCCTCTGCGCGCTCTTCGACGCCGATTACGAGAGCTTCGCCCGGCGCCTCTCGCTCTCGGGGCCGGACGCCGAGTTCAAAGCCGCAGGAGACGCGCCATGGGTCTATGAGTACACGGTCCTCTCCCACGCCTATTCCACGAAGCCGCTGCCGCGAGAGGCTGTCTTTGCAACGCTCGAAGGCTATTGGCGAAGGCACGGGCGCATCGCGCCGACGCTTGCGCTCGCGGCGAATCTTGCGTCGACTTGGCGAATTCGCGTCCGCGACGTCGCGGCCGATCCCGGGAAGTACGACTTCATGCGTCTTGTCGCGCAGGCGGCCGATGTGATGGACGCGCGGCTGGAGGATGGCGGCGACCTAGCGGATGCGGTCTTTGACACCTGGGGCCGGGATGCGGTCTCCGTCCTTCTCCTCATGTCCGTCTGGGCCGTCACCGCCGCGCAGCTTCCGCGGTTCGCGGAGAAGAGGCCGGCGATCCGCAGCATGGCCGACGCCGCGCATGACGCCATCGAGCGCCGCCTCGCGGAGAGCGGAACGGTGGAGCCGATCTCTTTCGCCTTCCTGCCCTTCCTCTACGCCACGACCGGCGCCTACCGCGCCGCCTTCCACGCCGCCCCGGATCGTCTCGAACGACTGATACGCCTCTACGAGACCGCTATGGAGGCTGCGGGCACGCCGGTTCCCGCGCTCTACCGTTCGCTTGGAAAGGCCCGCTACCGCTTCGCCTGAGGGCTCTTGCACCCCCGTTGCAAAAACACCACATATGCTGAGGCGCGCCGTTCCGGGCGCCGCACTTTCGCAAGAGCCGGCAGGGAGACGCGCCTTCGGGGCGTCCCGCATCCGGGCCAGGAGGGCACATGAACTTCGAGAAGTTCACCGACCGCGCGCGCGGTTTCGTTCAGGCGGCGCAGACCATCGCGATGCGCGAGGGGCATCAGCGCTTCCTTCCCGAACACCTGCTGAAGGCGATGCTGGACGACAAGGAGGGCGCCGCCTCCGCCGTCATCGCCCGCGCCGGCGGAGACGCCCCCGCCGCCCGCGCCGCGGTGGACGCCGCCGTCGCGAAGCTGCCGAAGGTCAGCGGCGGGGACGGGCAGACCTATCTCGACCAGGCGACCGCGAAAGTCCTCCTCGACGCCGAACAACTCGCCGAAAAGGCGGGGGACAGTTACGTCCCCGCAGAGCGCATCCTCACCGCCCTCGCCCTTGCCAAGGGCACCGAGGCCGCGAAGGCCCTCGCCGCCGGCGGCGTCACCCCGCAGGCCCTCAACGCCGCGATCAACGACATCCGCAAGGGCCGGACGGCGGACAGCGCGGGCGCCGAGGCCAATTTCGACGCCCTCAAGAAATACGCCCGCGACCTCACCGAGGACGCCCGCGAAGGCAAGCTCGACCCGGTGATCGGCCGCGACGAGGAAATCCGCCGCACCATCCAGGTCCTCTCCCGCCGCACG
>JAUHWJ010000162.1 GCA_030424705.1 Alphaproteobacteria bacterium
CTTCACGTCCATCACAAGCGCGTCGAGCCCGGCGGCGAGCTTCTTCGAGAGGATCGAGGCGGTGATGAGGTCGATGGACTCCACCGTCCCCGTCTCGTCCCTTATCGCATAGAGGACGCGGTCCGCCGGGGCGAGGTCCGCCGTTTGCCCCACGATGGCGCAGCCCGCATGCTCCACCGCAGCGCGAAACGCCTCGGGCGCTGGAGCCGCGTCATATCCCGGTATGGCGGAAAGCTTGTCGAGCGTCCCGCCCGTATGGCCGAGCCCGCGGCCGGAGATCATCGGCACATAGGCTCCGCAGGCGGCCAGCGCAGGGGCGAGCATGAGGCTCACATTGTCCCCCACCCCGCCCGTCGAATGCTTGTCCACGACCGGGCCGGGGAGGGACCAGCGCATCACCCGCCCCGAATCCCGCATCGCGAGCGTGAGCGCCGCCCGCTCTTCCGCCCCCATGCCGCGGAGGAGCACCGCCATCGCGAAGGCCGCGCCCTGGGCCGCCGTGGCCTCGCCCGAAACGAGCGCGGCCATGAAGGCGGAGAGTTCGGCGGCGGAAAGCGCCCCGCCGTCCCGCTTCCTCGCGATGAGCGTCTGCGGGCGGATCATCGCCAGGCGGCCCGGGGAGACATGCTCAATATCCCTGCGCCCGTTTGGCCGCCCCCCTGTCCTCCAGCGTTTCGACGAGGGCGTCGAGAAGGCCCGAGGCGCCGATGCGGAAGTTCTCCGGCGTCGCCCATCCCTCGCCCATCACCTCGTCTGCAAGGTCGAGGTAATTCGCGGCGTCCTGCGTCGTCCGCACGCCGCCCGCCGCCTTGAAGCCGGCGTTTCCGCCTGCGTCGCGGATCGTCTCCAGCATCGTGCGCGCGGCGCGGAGCGTGGCGTTGACGGCGACTTTCCCTGTCGAGGTCTTGAGGAAATGCGCGCCGCCGTCGAGCGCAAGCTCGCCAGCCCGGCGGATGCGGTCCGTCGTCTCCAGCACCCCGGTCTCGAGGATCGCCTTCACCTTCGCGCGCGGGCCAGCAGCCTGCCGCACGCGGCGCACGCGGGTTCGCACCGCCTCCTCCCGCCCTTCGAGGAAGGCGCGATAAGGGATGACGAGGTCGATCTCGTCCGCCCCGTCCTCCACGGCCTGTTCCGTCATGTCCGCGACGGCGCCCGCATCCTCCTCCCCGCCGGGGAAGTTCACGACCGTGGCGATCTTCACCCCGCGATGGCCGACGAGGCGGTGCGCGAGCGGGACGAAGCGCGGCCAGATGCAGAGCGCGGCGACATGGCCGTGAGCGGTGAAGGCCCGCGCCGCCAGCGCCTTCACCGCCGCCTCGTCGCAGGCCTCGTCGAGATTGGTGAGGTCAAGCGAGAGGAGCGCCCGCCGCGCCGCGCTCTTCAGCTCCGTTTCGTGCTCATTCATCGCGGAAACTCCCGGTGAAGCTGCGGATCAGCGCGCGGAAGCGCGCCTCGGCCTTCGCCGCCTCGCTCTTGGTCTCATGGTGGGAGAGGGCGGCGCCCGTCATCCCTGCAGCGAGGTTGGTGATGACGGAGACGGCGACGACGGGAAGGCCGGCATGGCGGGCCATGATCGTCTCCGGCGCCGTCGACATGCCGACAGCGTCCGCCCCCAGCATCCGGATCGCCGCGATCTCGGCGGGCGTCTCGAAGGAGGGGCCGGAAAACCAGGCGTAGACGCCTTCGAAAAGCTCGATCTCCGCCTCCTCCGCCCACCAGCGGAGCCGGAGCCGCAGCTTCGGGTCGTAGGCGTCGACCATCGAGACGAAGCGGTCGTCCCCCTGCAGGCCGATCAGCGGGTCCCGCCCCGAGAAGTTGATGTGGTCGCGGATCATCATGAGCGAGCCCGGCCCCATCTCCGCCCGCGTCGAGCCGGCGGCGTTGGTGAGGAAAAGCGCCTCGGCCCCGAGCGCGGCGAGGCAATCGATGACGGGCCGCATCGCCGCTGCGTCCCCCGCCTCATAGAAATGTTTGCGCCCCGCGACCATGGCGACCGGCACGCCCTCCAGCATCCCGAGCGTCAGCGCGCCGGCATGGCCGCTGACGGTCGAAACGGGGAAGCCCGGCAGCGCCGCAAATGGAAAGCGCGCGGGCTCCTCCAGCTCCTCCGCCATGCCGCCGAGCCCGGAGCCGAGCACGAAGGCGAGGCGCGGGCGAAGCGGCGTCGAGGCGCGGATGATCTCCTCTGCGGCGCTCATTCCTCGACCTCCAGACTGAAGGCCTCGGGAAGCAGAGCGCCGAGCGTCCAGCGCGCGCGTTCGCCCTCCGGTCCGGCGGAGATCACCGGCGTCTCCGCCGAACCAAATTCCGCCAGCTTCTGTCGGCAGCCGCCGCAGGGCGTGCAGGGCCGCGCGCTGTCCGCCCAGACGGCGACTTCCGTGATCCGCGTCTCCCCCGCCATGACGAGGGCCGAGAGGGCGGATGGCTCGGCGCACCAGCCCTGCGGGTAGGAAGCGTTCTCGATGTTGCAGCCGGCATAGACGGCGCCCGAGGCTCCGCGCACCGCCGCGCCGACTCGGAAGCGGGAATAGGGCGCGTAGGCCCTCTTCGCCGCGCCTTCGGCGGCGGCGATCAGATCGGCGGACATGGAGCGTCTCCCTGCGCTTCGTTCCCGGGAAAGTGCGCGCTCCCGCCGCGCCGGGCAAGTGCCGAGCGCGTGATTGAGCGCGGGGCCGGCGCGCGGTATCGAGACGGCGAAGCAGATGCGAAAGGACCGCCCGATGGCCTACTGGCTCTTCAAATCCGAACCCGGCGCCTGGAGCTGGGAGGATCAGGTCGCAAAGGGCGCCGAGGGCGAGGAGTGGAACGGGGTGCGCAATTATCAGGCGCGCAACAACATGCGGGCGATGAAGATCGGCGATCTCGGCTTCTTCTATCATTCGGTGGACGAGAAGCGCGTCGTCGGCATCGTCGAGGTCTCCGCCCTGAGCGCGCCCGATTCTACGACGGACGACCCGCGCTGGGATTGCGTCCATGTCCGCGCCGTCGCGCCGATGCCGCAGCCGGTGACGTTGGAGATGTGCAAGGCGGAGCCGAGGCTGAAGGACATGATCCTCGTGAACAACACGCGCCTCTCCGTGCAGCCGGTTACGGAGGCGGAGTGGAAGGTGGTGTGCGAACTCGGCGGCTATCGCGCCTGAGCCGCCAGCGCCCGCGCGCGCCGCATCACATAGAGCGCCGAGAGGACGGAGAGGCCCGCAGAGGCGGTCATCAGCGCGAGGAGCGGGGCCGCTCCGCTGTCCGGCGTCAGGAGCGCGCCGGCGAGGGCGGAGAGCCCGGCGCCGCCGCCGATCATCAGCGCCCCGCCAAGGCCTGAGGCGGACCCCGCGAGGCTCGGGCGGACAGAGAGGAGCCCGGTCGTCGACGCCGGCATCGTGAGCCCGTTCCCGAAGCCGACGAAGACGCAGAAGCCGAAGACGGCGATGGGGTGCTGCACGACGAAGAGATTGACGAGCAGGCCGATCCCGATCCCGGTCGCGGAGACAAGGCAGCCGATGAACATCAGCCGGTCGATCCCGATCCGCGCGGCGACGCGGCCTGTCACGAGGTTCCCCGTCATGTAGCCGACGGCGACGAAACCGAGATAGAGCCCGGTCGCCGCCGGGCTCTCCCCGAAGATCGTCCGCGCCACATAGGGCCCGCCGCCGAGCAGCGCGAAGAAGGCGCCGGAGGCGAAGGCGGCGGTGGCGGCGTAGCCCCAGAAGCGGCGTGCGCGGAAGAGATCGGGATAGGCGCGGAACTGCGCCGTCAGCGAGCCCGAACGGTTCTTGTTCGTCTCCCCGAGATCGGTCCAGACCAGAACGAGAATGAAGAGGCCGACCACCACATAGGTCCAGAACGTGCCGCGCCAGCCCAGCGCCTCCTCCATCGCGCCGCCATACATCGGCCCGAACATCGGCACGAGCGCCATGGCGGCGGTCATGTACCCGATCTGCGAGGCCGCCTCGTTCGGCGGCAGGAGGTCGCGCACGATGGTGCGCGCGAGCACCATGCCGGAGGCGACGGCCGCCTGGAGCATCCGGAAGGCCATGAAGGTAGCCCCGTCCTCCGCCCAGAGGCAGCCGAGCGAGGCGAGGACGAAGATCGCGAGCCCGCCGAGGATCACCGGGCGCCGCCCGTAACGGTCCGAGAGCGGGCCGATCAGGAGCTGCATCAGCGCCGTCATGCCGAGATAGCCCGAGAGCGCGAACTGCATGAACCCGTAGGAGACGGCGAGATCCCCGGCCATGGTCGGCAGGGAGGCGATGAATGCGTTCATCGCGAAGACGCTGATCGAGGTGACCAACACGAGCGTGACGAGGACCGGCGGCGTCCGCCGGTCCCCGAAGGTCGCGCCCGCGTCGGCGAGGTTCAACCGAGCACCGAGAAGGTGGAGTTCGGGTTGATCTCCCGGTTGCGGGAGAAGAAGCCGATGGAGCAGTCCATCCCCACATTCTCGAAGCGGAAGCTCACCGGGTCCGCGTCATGGTCTCGCCCGTCCTCGCATTCGGCGATGAGCTTCGCCATCATCTTCCCGACGACGGGGGCGTTCTTGAACTGATTGCCGGAGGTGCCGATGGCGACGTAGAAGCCGGGCAGCGCCGTCTTGTCGTAGACCGGTATCCAGTCCGCCGTCACGTCGTATAGCTCCACCACACCCTTCACCTTGTTCGGAATAGGCAGGCCATGCCAGCGCTGCGCCAGCCGCATCGCCTGAACGCGCGCCTGTTCGGTGAGGTCCCTGTTCCAGTCGTCCGGATCCACCCATTCGCGTTCGTCGCATTCCGGGTCTTCCGAGCCGATAAGGACGAAGCCGCCCTTCTCGGGCCGCATGTAGGTCGCGAGGTCGCTGTCGGAGGTCACCATCCCGTCCTTCATCAGGTCGAAGCCGGCGGGGCCGGGCACATGGGCGACCTCGTGGCGGAGCGCGCGGGTCTTGATGTTCATCTCGTCGAAGACGCCGGCCATGGCGTTGATCTTCGCCGAATGCGGCCCGCCGACATTGACGACGACCGGCGAGCGCAGCTCCCGCCCGTCCTTCAGGCGCACGCCCGCCGCGCGGCCGTTCTCCTGCAGGATCGCCGCCACCTCGGCGTTGTAGAGGAACTCCGCCCCCGCCCGCTTCGCCGCAAATTCCGCGTTCTGCGCTGCGAGCGCCGGGTCGGTGACATAGCCGCCGCAGGGGAAAAAGAGCGCGCCGTCGAGCGCGCCGCCGGTCGGCGCGCCGAAGCCCTCATGCTCGGGCCGCTTCGCCGGACTGAAATGGCTGAGGTCGAAGAAGGGGAAATGCGCCTGGATGCGCGCCGCGTCCCAATGCTCGTAGGGGGCGCCGATCGCCTCCATCAGTTTCGCGGCGCGGGCGAGGTGGCCATTCTCGCGGCATTTCATCACGAGCGTCCCGGTGTCCCGGTACTCGATCATCCCGCGCGGGTCGGCGCCGCCGAGATAGCCCTCCCAGTCCTTCCAGAAGAACCAGTTCTCATAGGCGAGCGCGCAGCTCTCCACGTTGGAGTAGTAGAGCCGGATGATCGCGCAGGAACCTGCGGTGGAGCCGTGCCCGGCGGCGCCGTTCTTCTCCACGCTCAGCGTGCGGAAGCCGGCCTTCGCCATCTCGTAGGCGACGCAGGCGCCGATCACGCCGGCC
>JAUHWJ010000163.1 GCA_030424705.1 Alphaproteobacteria bacterium
GAAAGCCATCTCGTCTGGGTCGGCGCGCATGGCGGCGCGGCGTGGAAGGGGCGGCCC
Source organism: Alphaproteobacteria bacterium (assembly GCA_030424705.1). Lineage (GTDB taxonomy): Bacteria > Pseudomonadota > Alphaproteobacteria > Rhodobacterales > Rhodobacteraceae > Pikeienuella. Next base: position 58 of record JAUHWJ010000163.1, read on the forward strand.
GTGAAGCTCGCCTATGAGCGGGCCTGCATCTTCCGCGCCCTCGTGCAGCGCGCGCTGGAGGAGGCGGGGCTGGACTGGGTGATGGCGGTGGAAAGCGACCAGACCCGCTCGGTCGAGGCCGCCGTCTCCGCCGACCTCGCGATCCACACCCAGATCGCGAGCTCCATCCCGCCCCATTTCGAGATCATCCAGCACGGCGGCGCCCTGCCGGACCTGCCGCCGATCCGCATCGGCATGTATCGCGCCGAAGGCCCGAAGCGGGAGATGACGGACATGCTCGCCGCGATGATCCGGGAGGCCTATGGCGTCGGAGAGGCGGCGGGGCGCATGGCGGCGGAATAGAGTGCTGCCGGGCGGTGGCGGCGCGCTTCCCCCAAGAACCTTGGCCCGGGCGGCAAGCCCGGGCCGCGGCCTCCCTCCCGCATGGGAGGCCGCATCGCAACGTCTCAAGAAGCTCAGCCGTAACAGTCTCTTACGCCATAAACCGCAATGAGCAACCGCCTCGAGGCGGCCTCCCGAGGGAGGCCACGCCCCTCCGCGCGCCGCTCAGGCCGCGGCCGGCCTCGCTGACGCATCGCTTCGAACGGCGTCAGCCGCCGCCCATCCGCGTCACCCACTGCGCCCGCCAGGCCGGCGCCTCGTAGGGGTCCGGCCAGTATTCGACCTGCCGCGCGATCAGCCCGCCGCGGATCGTGTGGAAGGTCAGGGCCGTCGCCTTCACGTCCCCGTCTGTCACCGCAACGTCCGTGACCGCGTCGTCCCCTTCGCTAACGAAGCGCCTGACCGTGAAGCGCCAGAGGCCCTTCGCGGGATAGGCGGCGTTCAGCGCGGCGAAATTCTCCCGCCCCTCGATCGCCTCGCCGGATTGCGGCCATTCGAGCCGGAAGTCGGGCGCCAGATTGAGGCTCGCGGCGCGGAAATCGTTCGTCTCCATCGCCTTCCAGAAGGCGAGGACGCTCTCCCGCGTCCCGCGCATCGCTATTTCTTCTTCTTTTTCTTCTTTGGCGGATCGGCCTGCGCCGCCGCAGGCGCCAGCGCCGCCTCCAGCGCCGGGCCGAGCGCGGCCATGTAGCCGGCATAGGCCGCAAGGCGCGGCGCGCCCTCCAGGGCGGAAAGCGCCGCCGCCGCCGGCTCCGAAACCCGCGCGCGGAAGGCGGAGAGGAGCGCCGCCGCCGCCTCCTCCGGCGCGTCGGGCGCCGCGAACCGCTCCTGCCGCTCGCCCGGCGCCGGCGCCGAGCGGACAAGGCCGAACCCCCGCAGCTCCTTCAGCGCGGCGGAGACGTTGGAGCGCGCGATGGACAGCGCTTCGGCGATCTCCGCCGCGCTCAGCGGGCTCTCCGCGGAGAGAATCAGCGCCCAGACCTGCCCGCCGCTCTTCGTCAGCCCGAGCCCGCGCGCCACCTCCCCCCAGCGGAGGATGAAGGCCCGGCGGGCGGGCGGAAGGGGGGCGGGCGCGGCCATGGCGAAAGCCTTAACGAGGCCGCCCGCTCTTGCAACCCTTCCCGCCGCGAACGGGCGCGCCCCCGTCGCTTTCCTCCCTTGCTTTCGCCGCCGCCCGCGATACGCCAAGGCGAAAGACGAAAGGGGAGCGCCATGAAGACCGACATCGAGATCGCCCGCGCCGCGAAGAAGAAGCCGATCCAGGAGATCGGCGCCCGGCTCGGCGTGCCCGCGGAGCATCTGCTGCCGTTCGGCCACGACAAGGCGAAGATCTCCGCCGAGTTCATCGCCGGGCTGGCGGAGCGCCCCCGCGGCAAGCTCGTCCTCGTCACCGCCATCAACCCGACCCCGGCGGGCGAGGGCAAGACGACGACGACGGTCGGCCTCGGCGACGGCCTGAACGCCATCGGCAAGAAGGCGGCCGTCTGCATCCGCGAAGCCTCGCTCGGCCCGAATTTCGGCATGAAGGGCGGCGCCGCGGGCGGCGGCATGGCGCAGGTCGTGCCGATGGAGGAGATGAACCTCCACTTCACCGGCGATTTCCACGCGATCACCAGCGCGCACAATCTCCTCTCCGCGATGATCGACAACCACATCTACTGGGGCAACGAGCTCGAGATCGACGAGCGCCGCATCGTCTGGCGCCGCGTGATGGACATGAACGACCGCGCGCTCCGCGACATCGTGGTGAGCCTCGGCGGCGTCGCCAACGGCTTCCCCCGCCAGACCGGATTCGACATCACGGTCGCCTCCGAGGTCATGGCGATCCTCTGCCTCGCCGCCGACCTCGCGGACCTCAAGACGCGCCTCGGCGACATCATCGTCGCCTATACCCGCGAGAAGAAGCCCATCTACGCCCGCGACCTGAAGGCGGACGGCGCGATGGCCGTCCTCCTCGCCCAGGCGATGCAGCCGAACCTCGTGCAGACGCTGGAGAACAACCCCGCCTTCGTCCATGGCGGCCCCTTCGCCAACATCGCCCACGGCTGCAACTCCGCCATCGCGACGAAGACGGCGCTCGCCCTCGCCGACTATGTGGTGACGGAGGCGGGCTTCGGCGCTGATCTCGGGGCCGAGAAGTTCATGAACATCAAGTGCCGGAAGGCGGGCCTCGCGCCCGACGCGGTGGTGATCGTGGCGACGATCCGCGCGCTGAAGATGAACGGCGGCGTGGCGAAGGAGGCGCTCGGGGCCGAGAATGTCGCCGCGGTGAAGGAAGGCTGCGCCAATCTCGGTCGGCATATCGAGAACGTGGCGAAGTTCGGCGTCCCCGCCATCGTCGCCATCAACCACTTCGTGACGGACACGGAGGCGGAGATCGAGGCGGTGAAGGCCCATGTCGCCGGCCTCGGGGCCGAGGCCGTGCTCTGCCGCCACTGGGCCGAGGGCTCGAAGGGGATCGAGGCGCTGGCCCACAAGGTCGTCGCCATCGCCGAGAGCGGCAAGGCCGCCTACAGGCCCCTCTATGCGGACGAGACGCCGCTCTTCGCCAAGATCGAGGCCGTGGCGAAGGAGATCTACCGCGCCGCGGAGGTGACGGCCCCCGCCTCCGTCCTCTCCCAGCTGAAGGAGTGGGAGTCGGCGGGCTACGGCCACCTCCCCGTCTGCATGGCCAAGACGCAATATTCCTTCACGACCGACCCGACCGTCCGCGGCGCCCCCGTCGGCCATTCGATCCCGGTACGGGAGGTCCGCCTCTCCGCCGGCGCCGGCTTCGTCGTCGCCATCTGCGGGGAGATCATGACGATGCCGGGCCTGCCGCGCCGCCCGGCGGCGGAGACGATCCGCTTCAACGACGCCGGGGAGATCGAGGGGCTCTTCTGATCTTGAGTTGAGGCCGGGCGCCCCCGCCGCTAGCGTGGCGGCGCCCGCCACCCGTCGAAGGAGCCGACCATGATCCGCGCCGCCGCCCTCTCCCTCGCCCTTCTCGCCCTCCCCGCCGCCGCGCAGGAGATCGAGGATCGTTACGCCGGCTACCACTATCCGCCCGTGACGACGGAGGAGACCTTCACCCGCGTCATCGCCCCCGGCACGCCGCCCGCGGAACAGGCGGTGCGGGTGAACTTCGTCACCTCGATCACCAAGGCGCAGCTCGCCGCGCCGGAAAGCCCGCGCTACGTCATCTTCGAGAAGGGCGCGAATTCGGACCGGCTGATGATCATCGCGCTCGACGATGACGTCTTCCGCACCCTCTTCCGCGCCCGCGCCGTCCTCGCCCAGCTGACCTCGAACATGCGCGGCACGGATTTCTTCCGCCAGCAGGACCTGCATCTCGAGGGCACGCTCTACGACATGCTGCAGATCATGGGCTTCTCCTCCCTCGTCCTCAGCGACGGGGCGACCTGGTCCCACCGCGTGAACTTCGTCGCCGGAGGCTGAAAGGAGCCCGCATGACCGCCCGCATCATCGACGGAAAGGCCTTTGCGGCGACGATCCGCGAACGGGTCGCCGCCCACGTTTCGCGCCTGAAGGCGGATCACGGGCTGACCCCCGGCCTCGCCGTCGTCCTCGTGGGGGCGGACCCGGCCTCGGAAGTCTATGTCCGCAACAAGGGCAAGCAGACGAAGGAGGCCGGCATGGAATCCTTCGAGCATCGCCTGCCCGCAGAGACGGCGGAGGCCGATCTCCTCGCCCTCGTCGCCCGGCTGAACGCGGACCCGGCGGTGCACGGCATCCTCGTCCAGCTCCCGCTCCCCGCCCATATCGACGAGGCGAAGGTGATCGGCGCCATCGCGCCGGAAAAGGATGCGGACGGGTTCCACATCTCCAATGTCGGCCTGCTGGCGACGGGGCAGAGCGCGCTCGTCCCCTGCACGCCGCTCGGCTGCCTCCTCCTCCTCCGCGATCTCCACGGGAGCCTCTCGGGGATGGAGGCGGTCGTCCTCGGCCGGTCCAACATCGTCGGCAAGCCGATGGCGCAGCTTCTGCTGCGGGAAAGCTGCACGGTCACCATCGCCCATAGCCGCACGCGGGGGATCGAGGCGGTGGCCGCGCGGGCGGACATCCTCGTCGCCGCGGTCGGGCGGCCCGAGATGGTGAAGGCGGACTGGGTGAAGCCCGGCGCGACGGTGATCGACGTCGGCATCAACCGCCTCGAAGGGGAGGGCGGCAAGGCCCGCCTCGTCGGCGACGTGGATTTCGAAGCCGTCGCACCCGTCGCCGGCGCGATCACGCCCGTCCCCGGCGGCGTCGGCCCGATGACCATCGCCTGCCTCCTCGCCAACACGGTGACGGCGGCCTGCCGCGCGAACGGCCTCCCCGCGCCCGAGGGATTGACGGCCTGAGCCTCACCCGCCGAAGAGCGCGACGTGCATGATCCGCCCGGGAAGCGCGAGCGCGAAGGCCCCCGCGATGCCGAGCCCGCCGATCGTGACGCCGAGCATCGCCGCCCGGTGCGCCGCCACGTTTCCCCGCCGGATCGACCAGATCGCGTAAGGCACGTTGAAGAGCACGACGGCCGTGAGGATGTGGAGCCAGGAGAAGCTCTCCCCGATCCAGAGGCTCGAAATGGCGGCCGCCATCATCGCCCCGGCCCAGACGCGCCCGAAGGCCTTGTGCCGCGCCGTCCCCTTCCGCATCGGCAGGATGAAGAGCGTCGCCGCCACGGCGATTGCGACGGCGAGGATGTGGACCTGCGTCGCGAAGGGCGCGGCGAGGATCGGGGCGAGGGTCATCGGCGGCTCCGGGTCTTGTCGGGCGGACCATGCCGGAGCGCGCGGGGCGGGGGAAGGGTAGGGGCGCCGCGCCGCTTCGAAAAGCCGTGGGCCCCGGACCTGATCCGGGGCCTCGCAGGCAGGTGCCGGAGCCTTAGACGTTTCCGATTGACCCACCATCGCCCAAATGCGCCCGGCTGATCTGACCCGCGTCAGATCAGCCCGCGTCCGCCGCCCCCCGGCGGGCGCGTCGCCGCGCCCACCGCGGCGTGCATGGCCTGATCTTCTACCTCCGGCCAAGCCCGGCGCCCCTCGGCCTCCGCAGGGGCTCCGGCCGAACGGCCCCTGCGGGTCTCCACCGGAGACCCGCTCTTCGGGGCAGCGGCGCGAAACGCAGGCGCTCGCGCGAGCTCCCGGTTCCCCTTGCGCCTCCCGCTCGTCCGCAATCTCCCTCCGCCTCATC
>JAUHWJ010000164.1 GCA_030424705.1 Alphaproteobacteria bacterium
TGCCGCCCTACAAGCGCGCCGTGGCGGAGGCGACGGGCCTGCCCGTCTATTCCATCGAGACGCTGCTCCACTGGCTCGTCGCCGCGTTGCCAGCATGAGCGAGACGCCGAACCTCGACCCGGGGGACTGGCCGGCCTTCCGCGCCCTCGCGCGCCGGATGCTGGAGGCCGCGCTCGACCATATGGAGGGCGCTGCGGACCGCCCCGTCTGGCGCGAGACTCCGCCGGAGGCGCGCGCCGCCCTTTCCGCGCCGGCGCCCTGGGAAGGCGCGGGGGCGGAGGCGGCGGCGGAGGCCGCGCTCGAACACATCCTGCCCTTCGCGACCGGGAACACCCACCCGCGCTTCGTCGGCTGGGTCCACGGGGCGGGGACGCCGGGCGGATTGATCGCGGAGATCCTCGCCGCCGCGATGAACGCCAATTGCGGCGGGCGGGACCATGCGGCGATCCTCGTCGAGCGGCAGGTGATCGAGTGGTGCCGGGAGGCGTTCGGCTTTCCGGAGGGGGCGGGCGGGCTCGTCCTCTCGGGAACCTCAATGGGGACCGTCCTCGCCCTTCTGGCGGCGCGGGAGCGGGCGGCGCCCGGCGCGCGGAAGCAGGGCGTCGGGACGGCGCGACTCACCGGCTACGCGTCCGCAGAATCCCATTCCTGCATCGCGCGCGCTTTCGACCAGATCGGGCTCGGGGCGGAGGCGCTGCGGCTCATCCCGGTGGACGCCGACTTCCGGATCCGGATCGACCTGCTCCGTGAGACCATCCGGACGGATCGGGAGACGGGCGCCCTGCCCTTCCTCCTCGTCGGCGCGGCGGCGACGGTGAACACCGGGGCGACAGACGATCTGTCCGCCCTCGCGGACATCGCGGCGGAGGAGGGGCTCTGGCTCCATGTGGACGGTGCCTTCGGCGCGCTCGCCGCGCTCGCCCCCGCGCTCGCGCCGCGGCTCAAGGGGATGGAGCGGGCGGAGAGCCTCGCCTTCGATTTCCATAAATGGGCGCATGTGAACTACGACGCCGGGGCCGTGCTGGTGCGGGAGCGGTCCCTCCTGCTCGAAGCCTTCGGCCAGGGCGCCGACTATCTGGCGGGGATGCCGCGCGGGCTCGGCGGGGGGAAGCCCTGGCCCTCGGACATGGGGATCGAGCTTTCCCGCGGGTTCCGGGCGCTGAAGGTCTGGTTCGCGCTGAAGGAGCACGGGCTGAACCGGATCGGGGAGAAGATCGCGGAGAACGTCGCCTGCGCCGCCCGGCTCGCCCGGCTGGCGGAGGCGGCCGAGGATTTCGAGCTGCTGGCCCCGGCGCCGCTCAACATCGCCTGCCTCCGCTGGGCCCCGCCGGGCTTCACGGGCGACCTTGACTCCCTCAACCGGGAGATCGTGATGCGGCTGCAGGAGAGCGGCGTCGCCGCACCCTCGACCACCATGATCCGCGGCCGCCTCGCCATCCGGGTGAACGTGACCAACCACCGGACTAGGGCGGAGGACATGGACATCCTTTTCGAAGCCATCCGCCGGGAGGGAAAAGCCGCCCTACCCCCGCTTGCAACCCGCGCCCGCCCCGGTTAAAGACGCGCATCCCGGCGCGGAAAGCGCCGCGGCGGCGCCCGTAGCTCAGCTGGATAGAGCACCAGACTACGAATCTGGGGGTCAGAGGTTCGAATCCTTTCGGGCGCGCCATTTTACCCTTCAAGATCAGTCACTTATTTTTTTTGCCCCGGAGACTTGGCGAAGGCTAGTGACCGCATGGCGTCCACGGGCCAAGTTTTCGATCTTCGAGTCGCGCTTCCTCTCAACCGTCACTCAGGAGGCAATCGCATGACCGCTAATCACCGCCACACCGATCCCGCCCTCGCCGCCTTCAACGCTTGGAAGGCGGCTCGGGATCTCCTCATCGCCTTCGAAGACAGCGGCGCCGACATGTATTCGCCGACCATGCGCCGGCTGGAAGACAATCGCGCCGCGGCCGAAGATCGGCTCGTCGGAAGCGTCGCTTCGACCGTCGCCGGCCTTGATGGGCAGGTGCGCTATGTGAAGGCGATCAAGCTTGGCAACGGAGACGACTTCGGCGAGTTCGGCGAGCGGCTCCGCCGCAACATCGGACTCGGCGCCGCCGCGATCTTCGGAATGGAAGACTGACCGGCCGGCGGCTATCTTGGCCCCATGCGCCGGATAGCCGCCCGCCTCACTCTCGCCGGAATCCTCGCCGAGTCCGATCTCGGCCGGGGCGTGAGCGCCGATCTCGCCGCGCTCGATACGATGGCCGCGGCCGGAGAGGCGTTCCGGGCGGCGCATCTGGCCCGCATGAACCGAAAGTCGCGCAGCGCGAAGGCGCGGGCCAAGCGCGCCGCCACGCTCCGCCGGAAGGCGAGGGAGGCGAGCGCCCGCGCCGCCGCTCAGCGCGCCGCAGGGAAGCGCGGAGCGGCCCGCCGGCCCTCCGATGGCGTGCCGCCATGGGCGCGGCTCCTGCTGGCCCTACCCGCCTCTCAGGCGATGCGCCGGGGCGAGCTCGACGACGATGAGGAGCGCGCCGGCTATGCGCGCGTATCGGTTCGGCCGGTCCTGCGCCGCGAGCTCGTCGCGCATGGGCTGGCGGAGCGGCTTGACCGACAGCCGGAGTATGACAGGGCCAGCGGCTTCGTTCCCGCCGGGGCGATCCGCTTCAGCCTCACGCCGGCCGGCGCGGCGGCGCAAGCGCTGGAACGCAGCGCGGCGGAGCGGGCCATGGGTGGCGAGCCCTGGCCCTGGCGGGGCGATCATGGCGTAGGCGGCGCGCGCCTCGCCTTGGCGACCGCAGCCCGCCCCGGGCCCTGAATCCCGATCCCATCCCCCGGGAGGGGACAAGCGCGCCGGCGGCTGCAGGCTGCAAGGCGGCGCGTGAAAATTCTTGTCGGCGCAGAAATGCAGTTTTCCTATCGTTTACCGACCCGGTGCGCGGCATCCTTGTCGATAGACAGAATACGGCAGCTGAAGCGTCGCATGAGCGCGAGGCTCGACTGCCGACCGTGGAAAGGGGCGAGCTTTGATCGAAGGCTTGGGGAGTTTCGTGGGGCCCGTTGCGGGCGTGATCGTGCAGATCCTTGCGAGCGAGTGGGCGCTTCACAAGCAAAAAGGCAAGGCGAGAACGGTTCTTCTGTGCGAGATCGAATTGAATATTGTCGAAATAAATGAATTCGAAGAACGCCGGCGGCGGCTTCGAGAGCGCGTTGTTGCGGGCCGCCTCTGATCTGATGATTACTATGACATGCAGATTCTCAGATTCACAGCAACCGGGCCGCTCATTAACAGCAGCCATTTCCACGATATGCTGGGACCTAAGAAGGTACGTAAATATTTTGCCGCAGCGCATTTATTTTCGAATGATACAGAAAAATTTCGAACGCAGCGCCTTCACGAAGAGCGTCAAAACGGAAAATATATGGAATTTGTGGATTGGGTTAAGGAAAGAGTATCAGAGAACAAGAAGCACTTTGAAGAACTGCGGGCTGATCGCTAGTATCAGAGCGTCGAACACCCGGATGGATTTTATCTCGGCGGCTCGATCGCGCCCGTGTCTGCCATCGCTTTTCAACCGAAGTCGCACCGCGCGAAATACAGCGCGCCGAAGGCCTTGAAATCCGCAGGCACCGAGAACGCAGGCCAATGCCCAAACCGGGTGAAGAACGCCCCGCCCATCTTCGGGAAGAACGAATACGTCCAGGTCGCGCGGTCCGTCACTTCCACAGCCGCAAGTTCAACATCGGATCCGGGCAGCGGCTGGGGGGGGCGAACGCAGCTTCGACTATTTAATGAAGCGCTGCCGCTTCGCCCAAGACTACGAGCAGCTAGCCCGCGTCGCCGAAACCCTCTTCCTAATCGCCACAGCCGTGACCCTCGTCAAGCGATGGGCGCAAACCGTCCAAAACACGCTCTCAGGCTCCTGGTGAACGACGATGACATGACCCTGTGGCGCGCCCGGATGTGCTGGTCTGAGGGCGACTAGGTCAGAATGAATAAGATTAGATCGGATTTCCCCGTGATCGATCGACCCAGCCCCGCGCAAGGAGACCGTATCTTAACTCCTCAAGGGCATCCGGAGCCGAGTCTTTTGGGAAGCATCTGGTGGAGTGGGGCGCATGGTGTCGATGTTTGTTCTGGCGAACGCGCGACGAGCGTCATTCGCGGTATCGATCCCGCTCATCGGCCTGTTGGCCCTCTTCATGCTTCTGTCGCCTGCGCGCGCTGCAGAGGACGGCTGGGCGGTGCTCCGCGCTACGGGCCTCGTAGAATACCGCGCGCAGGACACGGCGCCATGGCGTCAAGCCTCTGAACTGAAGACCCTTCCTCTCGGATCGACCGTCAGGACGGGTCCCGACGGCTTGGCCGTTCTTGCGAGGGGATTCGATTCCATCGAAGTCGAAGCCTCCACGATCGTGGAGTTGACGGACGACGAGCGCGACGTCGTGATCGACCAGCCGCAGGGACGCGCGATCTACGAAGTCGGAAAGCGATCCGCGAGCCGGTTCAAGGTCCGGGCGCCGACGATGACGGTCGTGGTGAAGGGAACAGGCTTCGCCGTCGACTCGACCGAGGGAGTCGAGTCGGTCAGCGTCTTCGACGGCGCGGTCTCCGTTGAGAGCGCAAGGGGAGACACGGCGGACGTTTCGGCGGGAATGTCGGCTTCGACCGCAGGCGCGACTGGCGGTATTTCCGTCGGCGCCGCCGCAGCTTCGCGCGGATCCTTCGCCGGGACGAGTTCGTCGATGGCCGGCAGACCGGCGAGTCAGGCGTCGAGCGCCGCGCCGGCGGCGGCGGCAGCAGCGGCGGCGGCCCCTGCAGCAGCGACGGCGACAGATGCGGCAGCGCCGGCGGCGGCGGCCGGTCCTGCCGCAGCGTCGAATTCAGGAGTGACCGGTCCGGCAGCCACCTCGAATGACGCTGCGGTAGGCGCATCCTCGAGCGCTCGTGGAGGGTCTAGCGGGTCTAGCGGGTCTAGCGCGGGCGGAGGCCAAGGCGGCGGCTCCGGCGGCGGCCAGGGCGGCGGCTCCGGCGGCGGCCAGGGCGGCGGCTCCGGCGGCGGCCAGAGCGGCGGCTCCGGCGGCGGCCAGGGCGGCGGCTCCGGCGGCGGCCAGGGCGGCGGCTCCGGCGGCGGCCAGGGCGGCGGCTCCGGCGGCGGTCAGGGCGGCGGCTCCGGCGGCGGCCAGGGCGGCGGCTCCGGCGGCGGCCAGGGCGGCGGCTCCGGCGGCGGCCAGGGCGGAGGCAAGGGCGGCTGAACCTTGTCGACGTCAAGCACAGGAGGCATGGAGGCCTTGTCTCCGATTCCATCGCCACCTCCGGCCGGCGATCTTTCCATGGCTAAGGGAGCGCAGGAGACCGATGCCGGAGCGGGTTCGCTCCTCGCAACAAGCCTGAGGGCGGCGCGACGTGTCATCCTGACATCCGGCGTCGCGATGGCGCTCTACGCTTCCGGCTTTCTCGAATTCGCGGAACTACGGCTGCTGGAGCTTCGCTTCGCATTCGCGGAACGCGCCGTCTCAGAAGAGATTGTTCTCGTCGAGATCGATCGCCAAAGTCTCGACGAGATCGGGGTATGGCCATGGCCGCGGCGCATCCACGGCCTCGCTTTGGACC